>JALZBI010000388.1 GCA_030947565.1 Actinomycetota bacterium | reverse complement strand
GTGACCTGACGAGCTATGACACCAAGCATAACGACGCGAACCTCGAAGGCAACCGCGACGGGTCGGACAACAACCTGTCGTGGAACCACGGTGTCGAGGGGCCTACGGAAGCCCCTGTCCTCGAGCTTGCCCGCCGACGGTCGATCCGCAACCTGCTCGGCACGCTGCTGGTCTCCACCGGGGTGCCGATGATCAACGCCGGAGACGAGATCGGTCGCACGCAGGGCGGCAACAACAACGCGTTCTGCCAGGACAACGGCGTGTCATGGCTCGACTGGGACCTGCGGCCCTGGCAGCAGGACTTGCTCGAGACCACGTCGTTCCTCGTCCGGTTGAGAGCGACGATGCCGGTGCTGCGCCAGCGAGCGTTCCCCTCGGGCCGCACCGTCGGACCCGACGGGTCGATGGACATCGCCTGGTACGACGCGGGCGGGCGCCCGATGACCGCGGACGTGTGGTCCGACCCCGCAACGCGGACGCTGTCGATGTACCTCGACGGTGCCGAGCTCGGAGAGCGTTCCGCCCTGGTGCTCGTCCACGGCGGCGCGCATCCCGCCCGGGTGACGTTGCCGGCGCCCCCCGGGCTCACGGCATACGAACGGGTGTGGGACAGCACCTGGGAGCGGCCCCTCACACCCGAGGTGGTGTGGCCGGGCGGTGGCCCGGTCGACGTCGCGGTGGCTTCGATGCACGTCTACGGCGCGGCGCAGCCAGGCTGAGACCACGCCCGCTCGGCTCCGCGCCGGAGTCGGCGCCGGAGTCGGCGCGGGACCCAGCGTGGGACCCAGCGTGGGGCCGTCGGCCAACGACCGGGAAGCAGGCCGACGGCGTCGACCTTCGCGGGCGCCCACCCCTTCGACCAGCTCGTTCAGGAAGGAGTCAAGGATGGGTCACGACGGGCCCAGGTCGGTGTGCTGCGGCTACGGTGCAGGTCTCGGGACCGACCACCGACAGGAGACCTCTGCATGCCCTCCGCACGTCCCTCACGCCGCGCGAGCACGGTGACCGCCTTCTCGGTCACCGCTCTCGCCGGCCTGGTGACCCTGGCGTCAGCGCAACCCGCGTCCGCCGACAAGCCGAGCAGCGGGTCGTCGACCGGCCTCGGCCAGGTATTCATGGTCAACCCGGTGCAGTCCAGCGGCGACCAGAGCCTCACCGACCAGAACGACTCCGACGCGGCGGTGCCGGCGAACGCATACGCCAGGGTCCAGCTGCGCAATCTCGACGGCTCCGGCTACCTGCGGGGGACGTGGGCCAACGTGCAGTCTGCGACCGGAGCTCCGGCGTTCAGCCCCACCAACACGTTCGTCTACACCCGGCACGCCGACCAGTTCGAACAGGTGATGGGCTACTTCTGGGTGAACCAGGCGCAGGAGTACCTCCAGTCGCTGGGCTTCGGCTCGACGCTGCCGGGCATCGTCCACGAGTCGTTCCCGGTCAAGGTCGACCAGTACGGCGGCGACAACTCCTACCAGACCGACAAGCCCTACCGGGTGAGACTGGGCAAGGGCGGCGTCGACGACGCGGAGGACGCGGAGGTCATCGTCCACGAGTACGGCCACGCGGTGCAGGCCTCCCAGGTGCCGGGCTTCGGGGCCAGCCTCGACGCCGGCTCGATCGGCGAGTCCTTCGGCGACTACTTCGCCGTGTCAGTGGGGCTCGCAGCGGACGCGCAGTACGGGTGGCCCCGGAAGGCCGAGGAGGCGTGCCCCATGGACTGGGACTCGACGTCTTACACCGCTGCGCCGCACTGCATCCGCCGCTTCGACCTCAACCTGACGGTGGCCGCGCGCCAGGGCGAGGTGCACTATGACGGCCAGATCTGGAGCCAGGCCCTCTGGGAGATCCGTAAGTACTACGAGGCCTCGGTCCGCGGGGGAACGCGCGCCTGGGACGCCACCCTGATCGCCAGCCAGTTCGGGTATGCGCCGGACACCTCCTTCTCGGCCGCGGCCAAGGCGACGTACACGAGGGCCGTGGAACGTGACGGCCAGGCCGCCGCGACCGTCGTGCGGGACCGCTTCGCCGCCCGGGGCATCACCTTCTGACAAGGCGTCCCCGGCCCCCGCGTGTCCCGCACTTTCCCCCCTAATAGGAGCGCGGCGCACGGTTTCCAGGTGCCGCGTTCACCTATTAGGAGCGCAGCGCACGGGCGGGGCAACTTGAGGAGCGCAGCGCACGGAATTCCCTGCGCTGTGCTCCTCTTATCCGGCGGCGAGCCCGGCGGGCGTCACGCCGCGTCGAGGCGGCGGCGGCGGAGCACCGCGTGTGCCTGCCACACCTGGTCGACGACCTCATCGGGTCGCAGGCGGAGGACGAACAAGTCGAAACGCAGGACGAGGTCGTTGCCGATCGTCACGGCGTTCTGCCGCAGGTTGTCGTCGCCGACGGCCAGACCTTGACGATGTTGGCTCCCGTCGATCTCGACGACCAGCCCGATCGCGCTCCAGCGCACGTCGAGGTAGACGCGCCCGGTCGGTGACCTGACGACGGCTTGGCGATCCGGTTCCGGGAGTCCAGCCCGCCGGCATACATAGGCGAAATCGAGCTCTCCGAGGGACTGCGCGCCATCGGCGATATCGGCCACCAGACGGCGCACGAGCTCACGTCGGCCACGCACGTGCTCATCACGGGTGACTTCGCCCAGGTCGCGCGCTCGCACCAGGCGCTGTTGCACCGGAAGCGCCAGAAGAAGCGCCGCCTGACGGTCGGAGGCTGCCCAGTGAGCGGCCCGAACCGTAGCCGTGGGGGCCCTGACCCTCGGCACCCCCAGCCGTCGCACCTCGTCGGCACCGCGGCATACCCGGTGGATGCGGACACCGGGAACGGGCGCGACTCGCGCCGCCCACGGTACCGACACGTCGACGACCACCGCCTCGAAGCCCGTGAGCCCGTCCACCTGGAGGGAGCTGACGCCATCGACGGCCACATCGGGGCGCCCGACCTCCCAGACCGCTCGCCATCCGAGTGCAGCGGCGCTGAGGTTACCTGTATGCGTGGCCACGGTGCGGCGCCCGACCAGCCGCCACCGGGCGGCCTGGACCTGGCGAGCCACGGCTCCCCGGCCGACACCCGCGTCACGCAGGAGCTCACGG
>JALZBI010000387.1 GCA_030947565.1 Actinomycetota bacterium | reverse complement strand
ATCGCCCGCGACGCCCGCGACGCCTGCGACGCCTGCGGCGATCAAGGCGAGCACGACCGCGCCGCCGAAGACCACCCCCGCCAAGGCGACGCCGGCACCGGCCAGGAGCCGCAGCACGGAGGCGGCCGCGACGACCGCTCCACCGACGACCGTGCTGCGGGTGGCCCACACCGAGAAGCCCTGGACGGCGAAGGAGCTGCGAGAGATCCGCGCGGAGCTGGACGCCGAGCGGGCCCGGGCGCTGGCCGACCTCGAGATCGCCGAGTCCGACCTCCAGGGGCTGATGCGCGACGCGGGTGAAGGGGCGGGCGACGACCAGGCCGACGCCGGCGCCAGCATCTTCGGGCGCGAGTACGAGATGAGCCTCGCGGCGAACTCGCGCGAGAAGCTCGAGCAGGTCGAGCATGCCCTGGAACGCCTGGACAACGGCACCTACGGCGTCTGTGAGTCCTGCGGCAACCCCATCGGCAAGATGCGCCTGCAGGCCGCGCCACGGGCCACCTTGTGCCTGGCGTGCAAGACCAGGCAGGAGCACCGCTGATCCCCGCGACGCCCGACCAGCGCGAGCCCGCTGAGCCCCGTCCCGGCCCGGCCGCCGGCCTACCCGCCGAGCGCCGCCGCGTCCTGTTCGGGGCGCTGGTGACCCTCGCCGTCGTCACCTACGCTGCGGACCAGCTCAGCAAGGCGTGGGCCGTGAGCACGCTCACCGACCAGCCGCCTCGTAGCATCGTCGGCACGGCGCTGCAGCTGGACCTCATCCGCAACCCCGGCGCGGCCTTCTCGGTCGGCACCGGGAGCACCTGGGTCCTCACGCTCATCGCCGTCGTCGTGCTCGTCGTCATCGTCCGGACCAGCCGCCGACTGGGCTCCACGGGCTGGGCGTGGGCGCTGGGCCTGCTGCTCGGTGGCGCCCTGGGCAACCTCACCGACCGAATTGTCCGTGAGCCGGGGCTCGGGCAGGGCCATGTCGTCGACTTCATCAACTACAACGGCTGGTTCATCGGCAATGTCGCTGACATCGCCATCGTCAGTGCGGCCGCACTCATCGGCATTCTGGCGGTGACCGGCCGGGGCGTCGATGGGACGCGCGAGATCCGGCAGGACCGCTCCGGCGGCCGGCCGGAGGACCCGTCACCACCACCTGACGACACCCGACCATGAGCACCGACGCCCGCACCCTCTTAGTGCCCGACGGCCTCGAAGGCGAGCGGGTCGACGCGGCGATCGCCCGGCTGTTCGGGGTGTCGCGCACCCGGGCCGCCGACCTGGCCGTCTCCGGCGCCGTCCAGGTCAACCACCGGTCCGCCGGCAAGTCCGACCGGGTCTGCGCCGGTGACCTGCTCGAGGTCGAGCTACCGCGCCATGACGCCGTCCCCACGGTCGCGGTCGTCGCCGAGCCGGTGCCGGGGATGACGGTCGTCCACGACGACGAGGACATCGTCGTCGTCGACAAACCCGTCGGGGTAGCCGCCCACCCCAGCGTCGGCTGGACCGGACCCACCGTCCTCGGGGGCCTGGCCGCGGCGGGCTACCGGATCTCCACCTCGGGCGCCAGCGAGCGTCAAGGGGTCGTCAGCCGCCTGGACGTGGGCACCTCGGGCCTCATGGTCGTCTGCAAGAGCGAGTCCGCCTACTCCGTCCTCAAGCGGGCCTTCAAGCAACGCACCGTCGACAAGGCCTACCACGCCCTCGTGCAGGGACTCCCCGACCCGGTCGTCGGCACCGTCGACGCGCCCATCGGCCGCCACCCCGGACACGACTACAAGTTCGCCGTGATGGAGTCGGGCAAGCACGCGGTGACCCACTACGAGGTGGTCGAGGCCTTCCGGCACGCTTCGCTGCTCAAGATCCACCTCGAGACCGGTCGGACGCACCAGATCCGGGTGCACTTCGCCGCCCTGCACCACCCCTGTTGCGGCGACCTGACCTACGGAGCCGACCCCCGCCTGGCCGCCCGGCTCGGCCTCGACCGGCAGTGGCTGCACGCCTCCGGGCTCGGCTTCGAGCACCCGCGCACCCGCGAGTGGGTCACCTACGCCAGCCCCTTCCCGCCCGACCTGCAGCACGCGCTCGACGTTATCTCCACCTGACCCCCCTGAGCCGGCAGCGAGGGGCCACGAACGGGCCATCGCCGGGTCACACCGGCCGGTGGGAGCATTCTGGTATGCCGTTCGCGCCCCCCACGCCGTCGCCGCTCGGGCCGCCGACGCACAGTGCCGTCGTCGTCACCGTGCCCGAGGCCGAACCGGTGGTGGGCCACCACCGTCGAGGCCTGGACGTCTGCGCGGGATGGGGCGTTCCCGCCCACGTCACCGTGCTCTTCCCCTTCCTCGATCCCGGGGAGCTCGACGACGCCGTCCACCAGGAGCTGACCCGGGCCGTGGCCGGCGTACCCGAGTTCGCGGTCACCTTCCCGCACACCGGCTGGTTCACGCAGCAGGTGCTGTGGCTCGCGCCCGAGCCTGCGGAGCCGTTCCGCGTGCTGACGTCGGCGATCGCGGCGGCGTTCCCGAGCCATCCGCCCTACGGCGGGGCCTTCGACGACGTCGTCCCGCACCTCACCGTCGGCCACGACGCCCCCGAGGAGACGCTACGGGCGGTCGAGCGGCAGCTGACGCCGACGCTGCCCGTCCACACCCGGGTGACGAACGTGCAGGTGCTCGTGGGGCGGCCCGAGGCGGGCGGGTCCTGGGACGTCGTGGCGCGCCTCCCGCTCGCCTGACGCGCCTCCCGATCGCCTGACGCACCGACCCAGGTGCACGAGACCGAACCTCTGCGCAGACGGTCCGAAGGTCTGCGCAGAGGTCAGGCGCGGTACGCATACCGTCGAGCGTCTGCGCGGCGCACCGAACCTCTGCGCAGACCTTCGGAACCGCCCCGCCTCAAGCGGCGCACACCGGTTCCGGCGGCCGTCCGGCCGGCGACACGCCGCCGCCCCGCACCCGGCGCCGACACGCCGAGGGGTGTCCGCCGGCCCGCCTAGACTCGTCCCCGATGCCCGCCCAGCCAGCCTCCCCGAGTCCGACCCGCCCGCCGCCGCCCCAGCAGCCAGCCGCCCGCGACGCGAGCTTCGTTCACCTACACGTGCACACCGAGTACTCC
>JALZBI010000386.1 GCA_030947565.1 Actinomycetota bacterium | reverse complement strand
GCAGGTAGGGAGCGGCCACCAGGGCGAGGATGACGAGCCCCGGCGGCCAGGGCGTCCACGCCGTGACGAAGCCGACGGGGCCCGTCTCGGTCACGTCGCCATCACGTCTTAGTCACGCCTCAGGGTGACGCAGGCGGCTGACCGTCGGATGGGTGTCAGGTGGACGGAGCCCGGGGCAGGAGACCCGACGAGCGGTCCAGTCTGGGGACGACCGTCAGTCGTCCTCGGCGTCGTCGTCGTCGGCGTCGTCGTCGTCGTCGGGCAGCAGCTGCCGGATCTGGTCGACCTCGGCCAGCGCGGCCCGCAACGTGCGCTCGGCGGTCTTGTTGGCGGCGGCCGCCTCGCTGCGTGCCGACGCCAGGCCCGGTCGCTGGGCCCGCGCCTCCTTCAGTGCGGCCTCGAGCTCGGCTATTCGGGCGTCGAGCTCCTCGAGGGCTTCGGCGGCCTCGCCCAGGGCGTCTCCCGCCGTGGCCGCCCCCGACATCGTCTCGCGAGAACGCTTCTCCGCGACCTTGAGCCGTTGCAACAGAGCGGAATCCGGCTTCGCGGGCGGCTTCTCGACCTCGGGCTCGGGGGGCTGCGAGACCTTGTTCGCGCCCCGTCCGGGCGACGCCCCCGAACCCCCGCCCTCACCGGCGATGACCCGCAGGGCCGGTCGTCGAGCCGGCGCCGGCGCCGCCGTGGCGTCGGACAGGTCGACCTCGCCGAACCCGGCATACGACAGCGCCCTGGTCAGCTGTCCTGACGACACCGCCTGCGCGGCCGGTGACGTCCCAAGGGCCGCCACGAAGGTCTCACGCACCTGGTTGGCGACCGGCCCCGACAGCGAACCGTCGGCCTCCTTCGCCACCTCGGCGGCCGCTCGCACCAGCGCGTCGACGAGGGTGGTGCGCTGGCGCCCCAACGTCTTGAGCGCTGCGCCGTCCATCTGCTCCTGGGCGTCGTGCATCGCGGCGGCGAGCTCGACGAGCCGCTCGACCTCCTCGGGACGCCGGCGGGCGAGCTGGTTGACCGCCCACGCGGCCGCGGTGGGCTTGCGGACCGACTCGATGGCCTTGGCCAGGCCGGTGTCCTTCGCGGCCTTGGCGTCCGCCGAGAGCCTCCGGCGGTTCTCCAGGAACGCCTCGGGGGGCAGGCCGTAGAGCTCGGTGACCGCCTCGGCAAGATCCATCAGGCCAGCCTCACACGCGGACGGCGTGCAGCAGCACCACCTGGTCGGGGAAGACCAGGGGCGCCGCAACGCCGACCTCGGCCAGGACGGCGCCGGAGAAGACCGCCCCCGGGTGGTCCGGTGCCGGCCCCCACCAGTGCGCGTCGCGGAGCCCGACGGGAGGCGTCCCGACGATGACCGGGCGGAGCCGGTAGGACGCGGCCGCCTCGAGCCCCCGCAGCCGCAGTCGCGGCCCGGGTGAGGCCGAGAGGCTGCCGACGGCCGCAACGGCGAACATCCCCTCGGACCGGTCGGGCGCCAGGACGCCGTGCACGAACAGGTGCTCGTCGAAGCCGTCCATCCGCACCAGGTCACCGCCCAGCAGGAGCGCACGGTGCTGCTTGAAGAAGCTCACCCAGGCACCAAGGTCGGCCAGCTCCTCGGGGGAGGCCTGGGTCAGGTCCCACTCGATACCAAGATGCCCGAACACCGCCGTGCCGGCCCGGAACGACAGGTCGTGGACACGTCCGGTCGTGTGCGAGCGACCCGAGGCGATGTGGGACCCGAGGAACTCCGGCGGGACGAGCTGAGCGGTCCACCGCATCATGTGCTGCCGCTCCAGCGGGTCGATGCAGTCGGATACCCAGACCCGGTCGGTGCGCTCGAGCACCCCCAGATCGACCCGCGCGCCACCGGACGAGCAGGACTCGATCTCCAACCCCGGGTGCGCGGCCTTGAGCTCGTCGACGAGCCGGTAGAACGCCAGCGTCTGTTCGTGGACCGCCGGCCGCCCGCCGTCGGTCTGGTTGCCGGCCTCCACGAGGTCGCGGTTGTGGTCCCACTTGATGTACCCGATGTCGTTCTCGGCCAGGATCGCCAGCATCTGGCTCTTGACGTGCTCATAAGCGCCGGGCACGGCGAGGTCGAGCACCTGTTGGAAGCGCGACTCGACCGGCCATTCGGCGCGCGCCGCCATGACCCACTCTGGGTGAGCACGGGCGACATCGCTGTCGGGGTTGACCATCTCCGGCTCGAACCACAGCCCGAACTGCATGCCCAGGGCCCGGACCCGGTCGACGAGAGAGTGCAGCCCGTCGGGCCACGCGTCGGTCGAGACGACCCAGTCACCGAGCCCACTGTGGGCGTCCCGACGGCTGCCGAACCAGCCGTCGTCGAGCACGAACCGCTCGACCCCCAGCGTCGCCGCCTGCTCCGCCAGCGGCAGCAGCCGGTCGAGGTCGTGGTCGAAGTAGACCGCCTCCCAGACGTTGAGCGTGACCGGCCGGTCCACCGGCAGCCGCCCGGCCGGCCGGCTGCGCAGGTGCCGATGGAAGCGGCGCGCCACCTCGTCGAGGCCCACGCCGTACGCGGCGTAGACCCACGGGCTCTCGTACGCCTCGCCCTGCGCCAGCACGACCTCTCCAGGTAGCAGCAGCTCACCCCCACCGAGGACGCGCTCGCCGCTCAACAGCCGCTCGGCGTAGTGCGTGTGGTTGCCGCTCCAGGCCGTGTGCACCGCATACAGCGAGCCGTCGGCGAACCCGAAGCCCGGCGTCCCCGCGTGGAGCACGTATGCCGCGTCCGCACCCGTGCGGCCCTTGCGCCCCTCGCGCAGATGGGCTCCCACGGTGAAGCCGCGCCGTTGAGGGACGCGCTCGCGGCCCCAGCGCCCGGCGAAGTCGAGCAGCTCACTGGCCTCGGCGGGCACGGGGTAAGCCAGGACGAGGTCGTCGACCTGGTAGGGCGCCGCGTCGGTGTTGGTGACCTGGGCACGGGACCGGACCACGCCGGTTGGCAGCAGCTCGACCGTCAGCCGCAGCTCGAGACCCAGCTCGAGGTCTGCGGCGTCGACGGTGAGAACGCCCGCGCCACCCGAGACGAAGCCCTCGACGGGCATACCGTCCACGGTGACCGCCGTGACCGAGAACCTCGGGGACCACCCGCGGCCACCGCG
>JALZBI010000079.1 GCA_030947565.1 Actinomycetota bacterium | reverse complement strand
TGACCGCCCCGTAGAGCGGCCGCCCCTCGTACGTCCCGGTCATCTTCCAGAGCACCGAGATTCGTAGGCCGGCATACCGGTTGTCGAAGTTGGTCTGGATGTCTCGCACCTGGAAGTGGGCTGTGGGGAAGGGGAGCAGGAGCCGGAGGGTCTCGTCCTGGTAGCCCTTGGGCCGGATGTAGGTGGCCTCACCGCTGCTGTGGAGGAAGACGTCGCGGACGATGAAATCGTTCAGGGCGGCGAAGTTCCGCTGGTTCCACACCTTCTCGATCAGCTCGAGGACGAGCTCGCACTCGGCGCGGTAGTCGTCGGGACGCGGTCCGCTGTCGCCCTCGACCAGCACGTCGGCGGGGGCTGGCCGCAGCCACGACCCGGAGTAGCCGCGGAAGTAGAGCGCGCGGGCCAGCTCGTCCGGGTCCTGACCGGTCTGCAATGCCCGGGCGAGGCCGTCGCGGGCGATCCACTCCTCGACCATCCGGCCGCGCCGGTACAGACAGTTGGCCACGCTGTGCAGGCTCAGGCGGCGGCGCTGCCCGTCGAGGTAACGGTCCTCCCCTCGATAGACGAGGTGGGAGCTGAGGAACCCGTCGGTGCCCCGGGCCTCCCAGACGACGTCTTCGGCCTGCCCGGGCATGGCACCGGGTTGGGCGGCGCTGTCGGCCATCCGCATGGTACTGCCCTCGATGACCTCGGCCCGGGTCGTGATGGTGCCGAGGCCGACGTGGACGATGGAGTCGGGTTCGTAGTTGTCGTAGATGTGGGCGATGTCGCGGTCGACCCAGATGCGGTCGGTGACCTCGCGGATGAAGTCGTCCGGATCGGCGTAGGGCTGGTAGGCGATGGGGTCGAGCGCCACGGGTTTCCTCGTCTGTATAGGTGGTGGGGAGGTGGAACGTGGGTCGCTCTCAGAGGGTGCGGAACTCGGCGCCCTCGTGAGCGGAGAACGTGAACCGGGCGACCTCCTGCGCCTTGCCGACGACCAGGTCGGCGGCGATGCGGCCGACCGTCGGGGTCAGCTTGGCCCCGTGGCCCGAACAGGCGGAGACGACCACAAGGGGTCCGATGCGGTCGATGAGGAAGTCGTCGCTAGGGGTGGAGGTGTAAAGGCACGTGGTCTCGGCGAACGGGGTCGGCTCGAGTCCTGGGAGCCACCGTTCGACGTACTCCACCATGCGGGCGCGGCTGCCCCCGTCCACGACTCCCTCGCGAGTGCGGGCGGTGGTGGCCGCACCGGTGTGCTCGGCGATCTTGCGGGCGTTGCCCGGCCCTCCGTCGCGCCCGCCGGGCAGGTGGTAGGTGTCCAACGCGTCCCGGTGCAGGGTCACGGGCCACGTCACCGACTCGTCGCGCCGCGGGAAGTGGAAGACCCGATGCTCGGTGACGCGGATCGGGGGCAGGGGGGCGACGGGGCCGACGAGCTCCTCAACCCATGCGCCCGCAGCGACGACGGCCGTGCGCGCGCGCACCACCCCGTGCGTGGTGGCGACCGTCACCCCGTTGTCGTCGACCTCGACGCCGGTGACCTCCACCCCCGACACCTGCCGACCGCCGAGCGACTGCGCGACGTCGAGGAACGCGTACACCCCGCTATGAACGTCGACGGTGCCCGCCTGCGGGTGGTAGAGCGCGGGGCTGTCGAAGACCATCCCGGGGAAGCGGTCACCAGCCTCCGCGGCGCTGAGCAGCTCGTGCTCCACCCCGGCGCGGGCCAGGGATGCCGCGATCACCTCGGGTTCACGCCACGAGCCGTGGTCGAGGCCTCCGGTCATCCGCAGCAGCGTGGCCCCTGAGGCCGTCTCCAGCTCACGCCACCACTCGAACGCCTCCCCCGTCAGCCGGACGTAGTCGTCCTCGGGGTAGGCGCGCCGGGTGATCCGGGCGGACCCGTGCGAGCTTCCGCGCGCGGTCGCCGGCTCGAACTGCTCGAGGACCAGCGCCTCGACGCCCTGGCGGGCCAGGTGCCACGCGGTCGCGGAGCCCATGAGCCCGGCGCCGACGACGACCGTGTCGACCTGGGCCGGGAGGTCCACGGCGTCGGTCATGACGCCTCCCCCAGCCGGGCGCCCTCGATCTGGGCGAGAATGGACAGCTCGTCGAAGACGCGGAACTCGTTGTAGATCTTGCCGTCCCGGAAGTTGAAGTGCGAGATCCCGAGGACGTCGACGGGCGAACCGGTGAGGGGACCGTAGGTCGGCGCACCGGCATACGTGCCGCGCATGTTCCACATCACCGAGACGCGCGTGCCGTGGAACTCGTCGTGGTTCGCGGCGACGTCACGCACGTCGAAGCGGGCGTCAGGGAAGGTGGCGATGAGCTCGCCGATCGACTGCTGGTAGCCCGCGGCCCGGCAGTAACTGCGGTAGCGGCTGGTGTGGACCACGTGGCTGCGGTGCACGAACGACGGCACGAGGTTGAGCAGCCGCTGGTTCCAGCCCTGGTCGATGAGCTCGAGGACCAGGCGGGTCTCCTGCGGCTGGTTGTCGGGTCGGGCCCCGGAGTCACCGCGGGTCAACGGGTCGGCCGGTGGCGGTCCGAACAGGCCGTCCTCCGAGAGGGTTCCGAGGATCGTGGCGTTCGGCCGCAGGGCCAGGTCGCGAGCGATACCGTTGACGTCGAGGCCGTTCTGCTCGACGACGGCCCACTCGTCGCGGACCACCCACTCCTCGACGATGAAGGCGTCGCGCACCAGGCAGAGGGCGATGTTGCGCGACGTCGACAGCCGGTTGCTCGGCGGACCGTACTGCCAGAAGCCGCTCTGCACACCGGAGTTGATGATCCGGTGCGAGCTGACCCAGGAGTTCTCGGTGCGCTCCTCCCAGATGACGTCCTCCGCGGTGAAGGCCCGCCCGGGGAACGCCGTCTTCTTGACGAAGCAGCCCTCGATGATCGTCTCGCGGTTGCCGCTGTGCCCGTAGGCGCTGTGCAGGGTGATGTCGGGGTGGTAGTGGTCGCGGATCAGGCCCATGCCATAGCTCTGCCAGATCTTGTCGGTCCACTCGACGATGTACTCCTCGGGGTCTGCGTAGGGCGCGTAGGCCTGGGCTGACAGCATGAGAGGTGGATGCTCCTTGGTGCGTCGGGAAGGGATGGGTATCGGTCGGGAGTGAAGCGAGAGAGCGGGACGGTTAGTCGGTGAGCCACTCCCGCAGAGCCTGGGCCAGCTCGTGGGGCGCCTCGAGCGGCGCCATGTGGCCGGCGGTTTCGAGCACGACATGACGGGCCCCGGGCATGCCGGCCGCCAGCTCCTCCTGGAGGGCTGGGGGGCAGACGTGATCGAGGGCCCCGCTCACGACGAGGGTGGGTACGTCGACGCTGCCGAGGTGGGGCCGCGAGTCGGGGCGGGTCACCTGGGACTGCAGCTGACGCAACAGGCCCGACGCGCCCACGGTGCCGGCCATCGCGATGTTGCGGGCGACCAGGTCGGGCTCACGCCGCGACTCCGGCAGGGTGTGGCGCCCGAGCTCGCCGGCCACGGCCCTGAACTCACCGGCCAGGGTGCGGTCGGTCAGGGCCGCCCACGACTCCAGCTGGGTCGGCGACGCGTCGCGGCCACTCGTGTTGACCAGTGCCAGGTGGGTCACCCGCTCCGGAGCGTCGCGCACGACCTGAAGTGCGACGATGCCGCCCAGGGAGTGGCCGGCAAGAGCGAACCGCTCGGGGGCCTCGGCCAGCACCCCGGCGGCCAGGGCCGCGATGGTGTCGGCCTCGTCGATCCGTGGGAACGAGGCGTGGGCGACGTCCGCGAGGTCGGAGGCGACCTCGGCCCACGCGGTGTGGTCACCGAGCATGCCGCTCAACAGCACCAGCTCCTGACGGTCCGAGCGAACGGTCACGAGCTCTCCGGGGCCGCTCGCCCGGGACGGGACGTCGCCAGCCGGAGGAACGTCGCCGACAGCGCGTGCTGCACGTTGTAGACGACGAGCTGGGAGCCGGCGTCGAAGTGAGCCTGCGCCGTGGTCTCGTCGCCGCAGATCGACAGCACCCGGCCACCGGCCGCCTGGCGCACGCTGGTCAGAGCCGCCGCCACCGGCGCCTGGTCCCCGGCGAGGAGACCGAGGTCGGCGGCGAGGTCGGCGGGGCCGAGGAACAGCAGGTCGATGCCGTCGACGGCGGCGATGTCGGCCGCGAGCTCAACGGCCTCCGCGCTCTCGATCATGGCGATGACGAGCGGCCCGTCGGCGTAGCGGGCAAGATGCTCGGCGCCGGTGCGCAACCCGTAGCCTCCGGCGCGGGTGTAGGCCGCGAAGCCGCGACGTCCGCGGGGCGGGTAGTGCACGGCCTGCACCAGGGCCTCGGCCTCCGCCACGGAGTCGACATGGGGGTAGATGACACCGGCCGCGCCGAGGTCGAGCACCCGCAGCGCCTCGCCGAGCCCTCCGATGCGCACGATGACCGGTAGGCCGACGGCCTCGGCGGTGGCGATGTGGTGACCCAGGGCCACCTGGTCCCCCGGGCCGTGCTCGGCGTCGAGCACGACGTAGTCGAGCCCGACGAGACCGGTCAGCTCGACGAGCATCTCCGCGGGCATCCGCACCAGGGCGCCGAGCAGCCGCTCCCCCCGGCGGACGCGGGCCGCCAGGTCCATCGGGTCGACGGTCATGCGCCCGATCCCGCCGTGTCGGCCGACCCCTCCGGTTCGGCGAACCGAGCGGTGCGCAGCGTCGCCGTCGCGCCGTGGGCGGCCATCCCCTCGTACTCCGAGATCGTGGCGACCGCGTCGGCCAGCAGCGGGGTGGCCGCGCGTGTGATCCGTTGGTAGGTCAACGCCTTGAGGAACCGCGACACCGACAGGCCGGCGCTGTGGCGGGCCCCGCCGGCCGTCGGGAGCACGTGGTTGGTGCCCGCCATCCCCTTGTCGGAGTAGGCGACCGTGCTCCAGGCGCCGAGGAAGATCGAGCCGTAGTTGACCAGGTGGTCGTGGTACCACGCGTCGTCGGCGGTCATGATCTCGAGGTGCTCGGGGGCGAAGTCGTCCATCAGCTCGGCGGCGACCTCGCGCGACTCGGCGACGATCACCGAGCCATGGTCGACCCAGGACGGGCGGGCGATGTCCTGGGTCTTCAGCTCCACCAGCTGTCGCTCCACCTCCTCGACGACGGCCCGGCCCAGGGCCTCGGACGTCGTGACGAGGGCCACGGGCGAGTCGGGGCCGTGCTCGCCCTGGCCGAGCAGGTCGGCGGCGACGAGGATCGGGTCGGCGGCCTCGTCGGCGATGACGGCCACCTCCGACGGGCCGGCCAGCAGGTCGATCGCCACGGTGCCGAACAGCTGGCGCTTCGCCTCGGCGACATAGGCGTTGCCGGCCCCCACGAGCATGTCGACCGGCGCCTCGCCCAGCAGCCCGAAGGCCATGGCCGCGAGGGCCTGCACCCCGCCGAGGACGAAGATCCGGTCGGCACCCGAGATGTGCGCGGCGTACAGGACGGCCGGGTCGGGCTGGCCGTCGGGCTGCGGTGGCGTGCAGCTGAGGACCGACGGCACCCCGGCGGTTTTGGCGACGTTGACCGTCATGAACGCGCTGGCCAGCAGCGGGAACCGGCCGGCGGGCAGGTAGGCGCCCACGCGTCCGACCGGGACGTAGCGCACGCCGGTGACCAGCCCGGGGGCGACCTCCGCCTCGTAGTCCACGAGCTTCTCGCGAGCCAGGGAGGCGAACTCCCGCGTGCGCGCCTGACCGAGGTCGAGGGCCTGTCGCAGCTCGGCGGGCAGCCGCTCGATGAGCCGCTCGATGTTGGCGGCCGACAGCTCGGGGTCGCGGCCGTCCCACCGGTCCAGCGTGGCGGCATACGCCAGCACGCGGTCCATCCCGCCCTGCTCGATCTCCGACAGCATCCGCGAGACGGTCTCGATGACCTTCGGGTCGCGCTGCGCGGGCGGCCCGTTCTTGGCGGGGGTCTTCAGGTGGTGGTACTGGTGGGCGAGGTGGCCGGTCCGAGCCGGGTCGAGCTGCATACGGGTCTGCTCCTATGACGAGGGCGGGTGGGGGAGCGGTCAGCCCTTGACGGAGCCGCCGGTGAGACCGGCGACGAGGAAGCGCTGGACAACCATGGCGAGCACGAGGATGGGCAAGGCCACCAGCAGGGTCGCGGCGCTGGCCTGCTGCAGCAGCGGCAGGTTCTGGCCGATCTGGGTGGCGATGAACAGCGGGACGGTCTTGGCGTCGGTGTTAGTCAGCACCAGGGCGAGCAGGTACTCCTGGAAGGCGAAGAGGAACGTGAAGATGCCGGCGGTCACCAGGCCAGGACCCATCAGCGGGAGGATCACCCGCGTGAGCGTCTGGAAGCGGCTGCACCCGTCGACCGTGGCGGCCTCGTCGAGCTCCTTCGGGATCTCCATGAAGAAGTTGCGAAGGAGCCAGATGGTGAACGGCTGGTTCAGTGCGACCAAGCCGATCATGAGGGCGATCTTCGTGTCGTAGATCCCGAGGGCCTGGGCGAAGTTGTAGAAGGGCAGCGCCACGGCGAAGCGGGGCAGGGCCCGGAAGATCAGCGCCAGCACGAGGAGCAGTGCCCCGATCCGCCCGCCGTAGCGGGACAGCGCGTAGGCCGCCGGGGCACCGACGACCAAGGCGACGATGACGCTGGCGATGGCGACGAGCACCGTGTTGAGGAGGTACTGCGCGAAGTTCGTCTGGAGCCAGAGGTCGATGAACGCCTGGAGGCTGGGCTGGTAGAAGAAGACCGGCGGGTTCGAGAACGCCTCGGCCGTGCTCTTCGTGGCCGCCATCGCCGTCCAGATGAACGGCGTGAGCATGACGAAGGCGACGGCGGTGAGAACGAGGAACACCACGATCGCGTTGCGGCGCTTCGCGGACCGGGGCGACGGGGCGTCGACCACCCGACCCGTGCGGGCTCTGGACGGTGCGGCGAGGCTCATGACTGACGCACCTCTCGGTAGGTCTGACGGATGAAGGGCACCAGCAGGATGAAGATGATGATCATCGTGAGCACGCTCACCGCGCTGCCCAGGCCGACCTTCTGGTCACCGGCAGCGAAGGCGACGTTGTAGACGTAGAGCATCACGGACTCGTTGCCCAGGGAGACCGCGCTCGGGGAGAGCGGGATGAGCGCGTCGAAGATGCGCAGGCCGTCCATGATCGTGATGAGCGAGATGAAGGCGATCAGCGGGCCGAGCGACGGGATGACGACGTAGCGCTGCTGCTGCCACCAGCTGGCCCCGTCGATCTGGGCCGCCTCGATGGCCTCGGTGTTCACACCTTGGAGACCGGCGAGGAGGATGAGGATCGAGAAGGGCAGCTCGTGCCAGATGATGTTGGTGAGGATCATGATCCGGTTCGGCCATTGGTCGGCGAACCACAGTGGAGGGTTCGAGACGCCCACGTGCTGCAGGGCCCAGTTGACCAGCCCGCCGAAGTTGCTGTCGAACAGCCACGAGAAGGCCACCGCGCCGATGACGGTCGGGACGATGTAGGACAGCAGGAGGAAGCCGAGGAAGAGCGGTCGCGCCCGGCCGGACCGCTGGAGCAGCACGGCCAGGAAGAAGCCGAGGACGAGCTTGAACGCCAGACCGACGAGGGTCAGGGCGATGGTGAAGACCACCGCCTGACGGAAGAGCTCGTCGCCGAGGATGGCGGTGTAGTTGCTGAGCCCCGTCCAGACGCCTTGCTGGCCGTAGGTGATGTCCTGCAGGCTCCAGATGATCGTCTGGATCAGGGGGACGACGAGCAGGATCGTCATGATCAGGGCACTGGGTCCGGCCAGGAGCAGGAACTCTTTGCGGCGCACGCGGACTCCTCCGTGCTAGGCCTGGAAATGCTCGGACGGGGCGTCCTGGAGGGAGCGGACGGCCGCTCCCACCAGGACGGTCGGTCAGCCGCCCGCTGCGGCCAGCACCTTCTCGGCCGCGGCCTGAGCCTTGGCGAGCGCGTCGTCCACCGACAGGGCCCCGGTGACGCCCTGCGCGATGAACTCACGGGTGGCCGCCTGCATGTCAGCCGTCCACTTCTCCATCGGCGGGGTCTGGGCGCCGTCGGCGATGGTCTTGCTCACGACGTCGTACCACGGCATCGTCGCGCTCGTCGCCAGCCCCTTGCGGGACGGGTAGGCGGCGGGGACCGCCGACTTGCCGGCGGCCTCGCTGACCGACGCGGCCATGACCTGGAAGACGAGGTCCTTGTCGACCGCGGTGTTCTGCGGGATCGACCAGCCGTCGACCGAGACGGCCGCCCAGGGCTTGCCGCCTGAGACGATGGCCGGCGGCTCGAGGAAGGCGAACTTGTCGAAGAACTTCGAGTTCTTCTGCGCCACCATGTCGACCATGCGGCCGGAGTACATCTCCGCGATCGCCGCGGTGCCGTTGTAGAGCTGCTGCTGCACCTTGGGCTGGTCGAAGGTCGTGACCTGCGGGTCCAT
>JALZBI010000385.1 GCA_030947565.1 Actinomycetota bacterium | reverse complement strand
CGTCGTCCCCCACCTCCGCCTGCGCCATCGCCTCGCGCATCCCTGGCGTGGGCCGGGTCAGCGTGTCGGACAGCAGGTCGGCCCGCACGGCGGACGAAGGGCTCACGCGGCCAGCATCTCTGCGACGAGGAAGGCGAGCTCAAGGCTCTGCTGGTGGTTCAGCCGCGGGTCGCACACCGACTCGTAGCGCTTCTCGAGGTCGGCGTCGAGGATCTTCTCCGACCCGCCCAGGCACTCGGTCACGTCGTTGCCGGTGAGCTCGACGTGGATGCCGCCGGGCACCGTGCCGAGGCCGCGATGCACCTCGAAGAAGCCGCGCACCTCGTCGACGACGTCGTCGAAGTTGCGCGTCTTGAACCCCGTGGTCGAGGCGAACGTGTTGCCGTGCATGGGATCACAGATCCACGTGACCGGCACGCCGGCCTCGGTGACCCGTTCGACGATGGGCGGCAGCACCTCGCGGATCGCGTGCGCGCCCATCCGGGTGATGAAGGTGACCCGTCCCGGCACGCGGTCGGGGTCGACCTTGTCGAGGAGCTTAAGCAGCTGGTCGGGCTCGGCCTTGCCGGACACCTTGATGCCGATGGGGTTGTGAATGCGCGAGACGAAGTCGACGTGCGCGCCCTCGAGGTCTCGGGTGCGCTCCCCCACCCAGAGGAAGTGAGCCGACGTGTCGTATGCCTGCCCGGACCGGGAGTCGACCCGCGTCATTGGCCGTTCGTAGTCGAGCAACAGCGCCTCATGGGCCGAGAAGAACTCGGTGGTGCGCATGGCGTCGAAGTCGGCGCCGCAGGCGGCCATGAACTTCATCGCCATGTCGATGTCGTGGGCGATCCGCTCGTACTTCGCGTTGGCCGCCGTCGCGACGAAGCCCTTGTTCCAGTCGTGCACATGACGCAGGTCGGCGAACCCACCGGTCGTGAAGGCCCGCACGAGGTTCAGCGTCGCCGACGACGCGTGGTAGGCCCGCACCAGCCGGTGCGGATCAGGCCGCCGGGCCTCGACCTCGAAGGCGAAGTCGTTGACCATGTCACCCCGGTACGCCGGCAGCTCGACCCCGTCGCGCACCTCGGCTCCCGTGGTGCGCGGCTTCGCGTACTGCCCGGCCATCCGGCCCACCTTGACCACCGGCACCGAGGCGCCGTAAGTGAGCACCGCAGCCATCTGCAGGATCGTCTTGATCCGGTCACGGATGTTGTCGGCGGTCGCCGACGCGAACGTCTCGGCGCAGTCGCCGCCCTGCAGGACGAACGCCTCGCCGCGCGCGGCCGACGCCAACCGGTCGCGGAGAATGTCACACTCCCCCGCGAACACCAGCGGCGGGTACGTCGCCAACGTGGCGCGCGCCCGCTCGAGCTCCACCGCATCCGGCCACGTCGGCTGCTGAGCCGCCGGCAGGGTCGCCGCGGCACCCTCGAGCTCGGCCTGGAGCAGTGCGCTGTCGGTCACGGCGTCGATTCTAGGTGCGGCCCGGCGCACGGCCGCCGACGGTCCACGAGACGGGAAGCCCCGCGCGGCCGCCCTTCCATCGAGCGAACTACTGTCGCGAGCATGACGTTCTCCATCGTGGCCACCGACGGGACCGCTGCTGGAGTGGCCGTCGCGAGCAAGTTCCTTGCCGTCGGGTCGGTCGTCCCGAGCGCGCGGCTCGCCATGGCTGGGGGGAACGGCGACGGCCCTGGGCTGGTCGGTGCCGTCGCCACCCAGGCCATGGCCAAGTGGTCCTACCGGCAGGACGCCCTCGACCTGCTCGAGTCGGGGCAGGACGCCGCTGCTGCGGTCGCGCAGGTCACCGCTGCCGACGAGGGCCGGGAGCACCGACAGCTCGGTGTCGTCGGCCCGGACAGCCAGGCCACCTACACCGGCACCGAATGCATGGACTGGGCCGGCGGGCGTTCGGGGGCCGACGCCGGTGGGCGCTACGCGATCCAGGGCAACATCCTCGTCGGGGAGGCGGTCGTCGCCGAGATGGAACGGGCCTGGCTGACCAGCGTGGGTATGCCGTTCGCGCGGCGCCTGCTCGCGGCCCTCATCGCCGGAGACGCGGCGGGTGGCGACTCCCGCGGGCGGCAGAGCGCCGCCATCTACGTCGTCGCCGCGGGCGGAGGCTACGACGGCAGCGGGGTGCTGGTCGACCTGCGCGTCGACGACCACGTGGACCCCGTCACGCAGGTGGGGCGCCTGCTCGACCTCAACGACCTGTTCTTCAACGGCCCTCAGGATGTCCAGGCCCTGACCGGCGACCTCGGCGACGAGGTATCGACGCGACTGGCCCGGCTCGGGCATACCGGACCGGTCGACGACGCGCTGGCCGAGTGGGCCGGCGTGGAGAACTACGAGATGCGGATGACCCCCGACGGGATCGACGCCAAGGTGCTGGCCGCCCTCCGCGGCGCGACCGGCGGCTGACGGGCCTTCGAGCCGGCCATGGCGCGTCAGGCCTGGAGGCTCAGTCCCGATGCAGACCCTTGGCGATCGCGTAGCGCACCAGCTCCACCCGGTTGTGCATCTGCAGCTTGCCCAGGGTGTTCTGGACGTGGTTCTGCACCGTGCGGTGCGAGATGTACAGCTGGGCCGCGATGTCCTTGTAGCCCATGCCGGTGGCGACCAGCTTGAGGACCTCGGTCTCGCGCTCGGTCAGCTGCTGCGCGGCCGGGGTCGACGGAGCGTTCTGCATCCGCCGGAACTCACCCAGGACGAGGCCCGCGAGGCCGGGGGTGAAGACCGCTCGTCCCTGGGCGGTGCGACGGACGGCCTCGAGGAACTCCTCGCGGGCCGCCGACTTCACCAGGTAGCCCGACGCTCCGGCTTTGACGGCGTCGAGCACGTCCTGCCGCTCACCGCTCACCGAGAGGATGAGGATGCGGGTGGGCACCTCGTCGGCGGCCAGCCGGGCGCAGACCTCGACGCCGTGGACGCCGGGCAGGTTGAGGTCGAGGACGAGCACGTCCGGGGTCGTCGCCGTGACCCGCCGGATCGCCGACGGCCCGTCAGAGGCGGTGCCGACGACCTGGAACCCGGCGTCGAGCAGGTCGCGGGCGACGGCGTCGCGCCACATCGGATGGTCGTCGGCGACGACTACGGTGATCTGCGAGTCCTCGGCGGTGTCGTCGGG
>JALZBI010000384.1 GCA_030947565.1 Actinomycetota bacterium | reverse complement strand
CTGGGCTACACCACCCAGCTGCCCGACGGAGCCGACGGTCCGATCGGCACCTTCGGTTGGGACGTCGCGAGGAGCGGTCCCATCTGACCCACCCACCACGATCGACCCGGCCGTCCCGGTTGCGGTCTGGCGCGCACCAGGCCATATTTCCGATATGCGTAGACCCACGGCGTGGTGGTCCTTGATCGGTGTCCTCTCCTTGTTCCTCTCGGCGTTGGTCGTCGGGGGCAGCACGAGCGCAGCGTATGCCGCCCCGTCCGGCAGTGGCGCGGTGGACCTGGGTCCCAACGTGCTCGTCTTTGACCCGAGCATGCCGACGAGCCAGATCCAGGCCGCCGTCGACGCGGTCTACGCCCAGCAGGTCGACGCGGAGATGGGCACGGGCCGCAAGGCGCTGCTGTTCAAGCCCGGCGTCTACGGCAGCGCGGCGAGCCCACTCATCGTCAAGGTGGGCTACTACACCGAGGTCGCCGGGGTCGGCCAGTCGCCGGCTGACGTGACGATCAACGGACACGTCGACGTCTACAACCGCTGCCTCGACGACCGAGGCACGACCAACTGCATCGCGCTCGACAACTTCTGGCGCTCGGTCTCCAACCTGACGATCCACGTCACGGGCCTCGACGGGTGCCGGGCGTCGGGCAACTTCTGGGCCGTGTCCCAGGCGGCGCCGATGCGTCGGGTGGACGTGCAGGGCAACCTCACCCTGATGGACTACTGCACCGACGGGCCGCAGTACGCCAGTGGCGGGTTCATCGCCGATTCGCGGACGCACTCCATCACCAACGGGTCGCAGCAGCAGTGGCTCACCCGCGACAGCACCATCGATGGCTGGTCGAACGGCGTGTGGAACCAGGTCTTCGCGGGCGTGCAGGGCGCGCCGGCGCAGCAGTTCCCCGGCACGAAAGATGCCGGCCCCTACACGACGCTGCCGATCAACCCGGCCAGTCGCGAGCGGCCCTACCTCTACGTCGACCACGCCGGCGCCTGGCAGGTCTTCGTCCCGGCCGCGCGGACGAACTCGTCGGGCACCACCTGGGCCGCGGGCGCGACCCCGGGCCGGTCCATCCCCTTGAGCGACTTCACCGTCGCGTCGCCGGCATCGAACTGGTCGCTGGTCAACGCCTCCCTCGCGCGGGGCCGCAACCTGCTCCTGCTGCCCGGCGTCTACGACGCGCCCAAGGCGCTGACGGTCAAGCGGGCCGACACGGTGATCCTCGGCCTCGGCTTCCCCTCCCTGAAACCCACCAAGGGCAACGCGGCCATCGAGGTCGGCAACGTGCCCGGTGTCGATGTGGCGGGGCTGACGATCGACGCCGGCACACCGGGCTCCGACGTGCTCATGCGGGTCGGCTCGGGCAGCCGGGGCCCGGTGCAGGACGCCAAGGCCAGCGACCCGGCGAACCCCACCGGCATCCAGGACGTGTTCTTCCGCATCGGCGGACCCCACGCCGGTCAGGCCAGGGTCGCCCTCGAGGTCAACAGCAACCAGGTCGTCCTCGACGATATCTGGGCGTGGCGCGCCGACCACGGCACCGGCGTCGGCTGGACCCAGAACACCTCTGACACCGGGGTGGTCGTCAACGGCGACGACGTCACCGCGACCGGCTTGTTCTCCGAGCACTTCCAGAAGGAGAACGTCATCTGGTCCGGCGAGCGCGGGCGCACCGTGTTCTTCCAGAACGAGCTGCCCTACGACGCACCGAACCAGGCCGCGTGGCAGCACGACGGCATCCTCGGCTACGCGGCATACAAGGTCGCTGACACCGTGCAGCAGCACGAGCTGTGGGGCGGGGGCAGCTACATCTACACGAACGTCAACCCGACGTTGCACGCGTCGCACGCGTTCGAGGTCCCCGTGACTCCGGAAGTGAAGATGCACGACCTGCTCACGGTGTCGCTCAACAAGGCCGGCACCATCGACCACGTCATCAACGATGTCGGAGCCCCGGTCACGCCGACGTTCCAGGGGCCGAGCACCGTCGTCTCGTACCCGAAACCCGGCTGACCCGACGCACCGACCTGCGAGCCCTGCTGACCCGCCCTAGAGTCGTCGTATGCCCGCGCTGCCGCTGTTCCCGCTGGGGGAGACCCTCCTGCCGGGGCGGCGGCTGCCGCTCCAGATCTTCGAGGAGCGCTACGTCGCGTTGCTGCAGCACCTCATCGACAGCCAGGGGGAGCAGACCGGGTTCGGCGTGGTCGCTATCCGGCACGGCTACGAGGTCGGCGACCGGGCCAACGAGCTGGAGTCCATCGGCTGCCTGGCCGTGCTCGACCGGATGGCGGAGGTGGCCGACCACTTCTACGTCGTCATCACCCACGGCACCCGCCGGTTCCGCGTGGACGCGATCGACGAGACGGCCGGCACGCCGTGGACGACCGCGCAGGTGACCTGGCTGCACGACGTACCTGGAGATGCCGCCACGACGACGAGACAGGCCGCGGCCCTGCGAGCGGCCGTGGTGTCGCACAGCCGGGCGGTGGGCATCGACCCACCCGACCCGCCCGTCCCGCCCGACGACCCCGCGGACATCGCCTGGTGGGCCGCCGAGGCGCTGGATCTCGACCGTGACGACCGGCAGCGGCTGCTCGAGCTGCCGGAGGTGACCGCCCGGCTGGGCCTGGTCCTGCGACTGGCTCGCCGCGAGACCGAGCTGGCGTCGCGGCTCGGCGTCGCCGGCGGCACCGTCTCAGCGCCTCCTAACCTGAACTGACCGCCCAACGGCCCCCGACAGCCCTGACAGCCCGTGACACGTCGACGAGGTGCCACACGCCGTCGACCGATGCCTCGCAGACCCGCGTGGAAGTCCATCGGGGACCGGTGCATACACCGACACCAGCCGGGCCGGCACATCGCGGGCGCGGAGCAGGGCCACCGTCAGGTGGGCGAAGTCGCGGCACACCCCCTGCGGGCGAGACGGGTGCACACCGCACCATTCTAGGCAGGCTCCACTTAGAGACGTAGGCGAGTGTGTCGTGCACCCACGCGGTGACGGCGGCAAGAAGCCAATCCCCCTCTAACAAGGCGAACTCCGCCGCCGCGGTGGGGCCGAGGACGTCGGACTCGCAGTAGCGGCTGGGCGGCAGGAAGGTCGGTTCGACCGACTGGCCGCCCAA
>JALZBI010000383.1 GCA_030947565.1 Actinomycetota bacterium | reverse complement strand
GCCGACACCGCCGCCGACACCGCCAGTGGTGCCGACGACACCGCCGCCGACACCACCGGTGGTGCCGATGAGCGTTCCGTCGACCGTGGGCATGCTGACACCGCCACCAGTGACCACCGGGCCACCTGTCGGCGCCGCGACGACCGCTGGGTGGGACGTCGGGGGCTGGCTGCTGCTCTGGGTCGGCGGCGTCGTGGGCGGGTGAGAGGTCGAGTTCGTGGTCGTCGTATCGACATACCCCGGCTGCGTCGTCGTCGGATGGACGAGAGCCGGCCCGGTGACGGAGGTCGCGCTACTGCTCGTCGGGTCGTGGGACGAGCCACCAACCGCACCGGCAGAGGCGCCCCCCAGGCTCGACGGGCCCCCCGACGTCGAACCCCCGGGCGTCCCGCCGCCCGGCGTGCCCCCATCGGGCGCACTACTGCCCCCATTCTGCGGCATGTCGAGCGAGTTCGCCTGTGCCAGCTGGGTTCCGGCCGTGCCCAGAGACGTCTGCAGCTCGGAGTAGTGCTGCTGCATCTGCTGCTCGCGGGCGTTCGTCGTGCTCGTATAGGCCGAGCTCTGCTGCTGGTAGCGGCTCTGCTGCTGCAGCACGTCGGTCGGCGATGCCGAGTCCGTGTAGTCCGGGACCGTCGGGGCCGTCGGCGGGGGCTGCTGGTCGACCCAGTAGGTCTGTGCCTTGTTCAGGGCCGACTTCGCGGTCAGGAGCGCCGCCTGGCTGTTGGACAGCTGCTGGGCTTTGGTCGCCAACGTCTCGGACAGCGACTTCGTCGACGTCACGGCGGCTTGCCCGTCGGACGACGTCCACGCCTCCTGCAGCTTGGGCACCAGCTTGCCGAGCTGCGTCGTGACGACGTCGAGGCTCGTGCGGGCCCTGTCCAGGTGGGACATCGCGTCGTCGATCTGCGCGGTCGACGCGGTGAACACCGCGGTGTAGAGCCGGCGTTCGTTCGGGCCCCCCGCGGACCCCCCGCCGCCACCGTCCGGGATGTCGTTCATGGCGCGTCCTCTCGGTATGCGTTCACGCTCAGCCGTCCTGCCGATCGGCTGACCGTCGTGCCTGCCGTCTCTCGCCGGCCCTGCTCACCCTCGTCAGGCGAATATGGCCCATCGGCTTCACCGTGGTCGACGCCGCTCGAGGCGCGCCGGTTCCGAGTCGCCCACCATCCTCCCCCGAAGAGGGCGCCGACAGCCACTACGCCCGCGAGCAACCAGACCAGCCACACCGTGTCACTCGTCGACGACACGACCACCGCTGCCGCGGCTCCCGCCCCCGGCGCGGCGGCCGCTGAACCGGCCGTCGAGCCGCCCACCGACCCGGTCGGGGGGCGGGGCAGCGACCCGTCGGCGTCCAGCGCCTGCGGCATGGACGGCACCGTGGGGCGGTCGCTGTAGACGTTGGCCATCGTCGTGTAGATCGGTTGTAGGTCGGCGTAACCGGTGGGGTCGGTCGTCAGCGTCGCCACGAACGACGTCGTCCCGAAACCGCGCCGCGGGTCCCATACCGGGCTGCCCGCCGGCCGGACCGCGCTGCGCAGCAGGGAGGTGACGAGCTGGTTGCCGGTCGCGCGGGGCCACCGCTGCCGCATCAGGGCCAGCTGCCCGGCGACGATGGCGCTGGCCCCCGAGGACCCACTCTGGAGCACGGTGGAGCTCCAGCGCCCGGTGGAGGTCAGCCCCCCGCCCATGAGGTCGGAGCCGGGAGCCACAAGGTGGATGTTGCCCGGCTCGTCCACCGTTCGAGCCTGGTCCCAGGAGATGAGCCGGCTCGTCGGGTTGGTCTGGAGCACCTGCCCGTCGGATCCGACCCCACCCACGACGAGGATGCCGTGGTTGCCGCCCGGTGACATCACGCTCGAGGCGGCCCCGCCGTTGCCCGAGCTGGCCACGATGACGACGCCGTGGGCGAAAGCCCGGTTGTAGGCGGCCTGCACGGCGTCGTCCTGCGCGTCGATGCTGACTGGGATGTCAATGACCGCTGCCCCGTCGGCGACGATCTGGTCGATGAGGCCGGCGTAGCCGGCCGGCCGGCAGTCGAAGTCCTGGTGGGCGGCCGGGTCCTTGGTGTTGAAGACGGCGTAGGTGCGCAGGGTGGCACCCGGGGCGACGCCGAGGACGCCCACCCCGCCGGGCCCGGTCCCCGTTCCGCCGCCGACCATGAGAGCGGCCATGGACGTCGTGTGGAACGAGGTGCCGTCCAGTGGCCCGTCCGGGGTCGTCGGGCCCCACTGACGCCACGGTTCGCGGTCGCAGAGGGTGCCGCTCGGCCGCACATCCTGACCAGCCAGCTCGGGGACGCCGGAGGCGACCGGCCCGTCCACGAGGGCGATGGTCACCCCCCGGCCCGTGACGCCCTGCTGGTGCCAGGTCCGCAGCCGCGCGGCCTCGACCCACCACTGGCCCTGCTGCCACACGCCCAGTGACCCGGCGACGGGCAGGGCGCTCGGTATGCCGCGCGGCATACCGGCCGTGGTCGACCCGGGCAGCACGAGGGCACCGGCCGCCGAGATGGTGGCCAACGCCCCGAGGACTGGCGCGAGCAGCATGCGGTCCTCGCGTCCGACTCAGCCGGTGCCGCTGGGACTGCCGCCCGAGCCGCGCCCCGACTCGCCGCCGGACGCGCCAGACCCGTCACTCGCGGACGGTGTCGTGGGTTCGGGCGCGACGTAGCTGTCGTCGGAGGGCTTGATGCCCGTCGACCCGATCACCCTGGTCGTGGCGGTGTTGTCGTGGGTGAGCTTGGCGTAGTCCACCCGGGCGACCTCCTGACCTCGCACGACCGCGTCGACCGAGGCGTGCAGGTTGGCCGTCAGCAGGACGATGGCCTTGTCGACCTCGGTGATGAGGTCGTCGATGACGGTCGATGCCGTGCCGAACACCTCGTCGGTCGACGTGCCTGCCGGTGACACCCCGAAGATCGCTGAGCCCTTGAGCGCCACGAGGCTGCTGACCGCGTCCTGGGCCGCCTTGAGGGCCTGGGCGGTGTTGGCGTCGGTCTGTCGGGCGGCGGCCAGCACAGCCTCCGGCACCATGGCGATGTTCATGAGCCCCTCCTCGTCGAGCAGTGTCACACGTCAGGGCCCGTCGGAGCGTCGGTCACCGACACTGGGTCCGCGA
>JALZBI010000078.1:2551-8394 GCA_030947565.1 Actinomycetota bacterium | reverse complement strand
GCGGCCGATCCCCAAGAGCCTCGTGAACATCTACGCTGAGCTGGCATCCGACCTCGGCGTGCCCACCCCCTCGAACGGCGACCTCACCCCGTGGACCGAGCGCGGTGTCCTGCTGCTCAACCGCGTTCTCACCGTGCGGCCCGGCGCCTCGGCCAGCCACCAGGGCAAGGGCTGGGAGACCGTGACCGAGCAGGCCATTCAGGCCCTGGTGGCCCGGGGGGGACCGCTCGTCGCAATCCTCTGGGGCCGCCACGCACGCTCGCTCGTGCCCATGCTCGGCACGACGCCGACGGTCGAGTCGGCCCACCCCTCACCGCTGTCCGCCCGCTCGGGCTTCTTCGGGTCGCGCCCCTTCAGCCGCACCAACGCCCTCCTCGTCCAGGCCGGGGCGGAGCCCGTGGACTGGGCCCTCGCATGAGCCATCCTCAGCCACCACCGCGCCGGTGGACGCGCTTCGTCGCCCTCGGCGACTCGTTCACCGAGGGGATGTCCGACGCCGACCCCGACCAGCCGGGCCAGTACCTCGGCTGGTCCGACCGGCTCGCCGTGCACCTCAGCGGGTATGCCGCGCAGGCCGGAGACCCCTTCGGCTACGCCAACCTCGCCGTGCGCGGGCGGCTGCTCGCCGACGTCGTGGGGCCGCAGCTCGACGCGGCCCTTGCCCTCGAGCCCGACCTCGTCAGCATCGTCGGCGGCGGCAACGACATCCTGCGACCCTCGGCCGACATCGACGCCCTCGCGGCCCAGCTGGAGGCGGCCGTGGTGCGCATCCGGACCACCGGCGCCGACGTACTCATGGCCACGCCGGTCGACCCCGCCGACGCCCCCATCGTCAAGACCACCCGCGGCCGGGTCGGCGCCTACAGCGCGTTCATCTGGGGCATCGCGCAGCGCCACGGCGCCCGGGTCGTCGACCAGTGGAGCCTCACCTCCCTGCGTGACTGGCGACTGTGGGCCGACGACCGCATCCACATGACCGCCGAGGGCCACCGCCGAGTCGCGCTGGCCGCCCTCTGGACCCTGGGGTACGAAACAGACGAGGACGACTGGCGTACGCCGCTGCCGACCGCGGTGGCCCTGGCCCGCCGGGAGACGTTGGCCGGCAACGCGAGATGGGCCCGGGAGTACCTCGCCCCTTGGGTGCAGCGCCGGCTCCGGGGACAGTCGTCGGGAGACCGGCTCACGGCCAAGCGCCCGCTCGTCACGCCCCTGGAACGGAAGGACCACTGATGGACACGTTCGAGCTCTACGGGATCGACGGGCTGCTCACCGAGGAGGAGCGGGCCATCCGCGACACGGTGCGCGACTTCGGCGTTCGCGAGCTGCGCCCGCACATCGCCCAATGGTTCGAGGACGCTGAGCTGCCGGCGCGCGAGCTGGCGCTCCAGCTCGGCAAGCTCGGCATCCTCGGCATGCATCTCGAGGGCTACGGCTGTGCGGGCACGGGAGCCGTGGCCTACGGGCTGGCCTGCCAGGAGATGGAGGCGGTCGACTCGGGGCTGCGCTCGCTGGTCTCGGTGCAGGGCTCTCTGGCGATGTACGCGATCCACCGCTACGGCAGCGAGGAGCAGAAGCAGGAGTGGCTGCCGGCCATGGCCGCCGGCGAGAGGATCGGCTGCTTCGGGCTCACCGAGCCCGACGCCGGCTCGAACCCCGCCGCCATGCGCACCAGCGCCAAGCGCGACGGCGATGACTGGGTGCTCAACGGCAGCAAGCAGTGGATCACCAACGGGACCATCGCCGATGTCGCGATCGTCTGGGCGCGCACCGACGACCGGATCCGCGGGTTCGTCGTGCCGACCGACGCGAAAGGGTTCTCCAGCACGGGGATCCACCAGAAGCTGTCGCTCCGGGCCAGCGTCTCCAGTGCGCTGGCGTTCGACGACCTCCGGCTGCCCGCGTCGGCCCTCCTGCCTGAGGCGGCCGGCCTCGGCGGTCCTCTCGGCTGCCTCAACGAGGCCCGGTTCGGCATCATCTTCGGCGCGCTCGGCGCGGCGCGCGACAGCCTGGAGACCGCGGTCGACTACGCCGCCACGCGGGAGGTGTTCGACAAGCCGTTGTCGGCCTACCAGCTGACCCAGAAGAAGATCGCCGACATGGCCGTCGAGCTGGGCAACGGGATGCTCCTCGCCCTCCACCTTGGCCGGCTCAAGGAGGCCGGCACGATCACCCCTGAGCAGGTCAGCGTTGGCAAGCTCAACAACGTGCGCAAGGCCATCGAGATCGCGCGCGAGTCGCGGACGATCCTCGGCGCCAACGGAATCTCGTTGGAGTACAGCCCGATCCGGCACGCCGCCAACCTCGAGTCGGTGCTCACCTACGAGGGCACCACCGAGGTGCACACCTTGGTCGTCGGTAGGGCGCTGACGGGTCAGAGCGCCTTCAGCTGAGGAGGGCTGCGGCAGCGCTCAGTACTCCTGTCCGCCCCGGAGCGGACCGGGCCGCCCGTCCGGGTCGTGCAGCAGGTCGAGCGGCACCCGCGCCCACCGGCTCGCCAACCTTCCCACGGGAGGCAGCGGCAGGCGCCGCAGCCGCCCGGGGGGACGCTCCCCCAGCCGTCCACCGGCATGCCACGCATCGAGCCGGTCGGCGCTGGCTGCGAACGCGTCGAAGAAGCCCACCGGCTCCAGGCAGTCGGCCAAAACCTCGTCCAGGCCGCCCGCCTCGACCTCCGCGCGGCGGTCCAGGTGCTCGGCCGCGAGCGTGAGCCGCAGCGAGCGCGCATACCCCTCGTCCAGCACCACGCACGACAGCTCGGAGTCGTGGGTCCACGAGCGCCGGTTGAAGTTGTCGGATCCGACGCTCGCCCACGTGTCGTCGATGACGCACATCTTGGCGTGCACGTATACCGGTGTGCCCGCGTGGTTCTCGATGCCGTAGGCCGCCACCCGGTCGGGGGCGGCGGCCAGCAGCGCACAGAACGCGCGGTTGCGGCCGAGGAGCTCGGGCACCCGGGACGCCCCGTCCACGTCCGGGACGAGCGGGACCACCACCACGAGACGCAGCTCGGGCCGGTCCCGCAGGGCGGCGAGGAAGGGGTCGGCCACGTCGTGACCCCAGAAGTACTGGTCCTCGACGTAGACCAGGCCGCGGGCCTGCCCGATGGCCTTCGTGTAGCCGCGGGCGACGCTGCGCTCGCCCCCCCGCGCAAACGGAAAGTCCCTGCCGTTGCTGAGGTTGGGGTAGGTCCGCAGCAGCTGGACGGTATGCGTTCCGGCGTCCGGCGGCGGTGGCTGCTGCGCCGGGAGTGGGTCGGGATGGGTATCCAGTCGGCGGACCTTGTCGGAGAGGGTGCGCAGCGGGCTCCGGCTCAGGGGTGTGGGGTCCTCCCACCGCTCGCGGAAGACGGTCTCGACGTCGTGGACCGCCGGCCCCTGGATCTTGACCTGGATGTCGTGCCAGGGTGGGCGGGGCCCGTACTCGTCGGTCAACGGCTGAGACTGGGTGTCCCCGCGGTGGTCGGCGTCGTCCCGGCGGTTGTGCGCGAGGTCCATGCCACCGACGAACGCGACGTCCAGCGTGGGGTCGTCGGCATGTCGCACCACGAGGAACTTCTGGTGGTGCGAGCCGCCGACCCGCACGCGCATGTCCAGCAGCACCTCGGCGCCGCGGCGTTGCAGCTGTTCGCCGAGATGCCGGTTCTCGGTGGCGAAGAAGCCGGTCTGGTCAAGGTGCGAGCGCCACACCAGACCACGCACGTCGACCCCGCGCTCGTCCGCGGAGCCCATGACCTCCAGCACCTCCGAGCCGGGCTCCCCGGTGAGCCGCTCGTCCGCGTCGCCCTGCCAGTCGGTGAAGAGGACCAGGTCACCGGCCCGCGTGGCGCGGAGCACCTCGTACAGCTCCCGGAAGTAGGCGGCCCCGTGGACCAGGGGCGTGACGAGGTTGCCCGTGGACCAGGCCCGGTCGCCGCCGTGACGCTCGTCGAGCCGGGTCTGCGGGTTACCGCGCTCGGTCCGGGTGAGGAGCCAGTCCTGGGGTTCGGTCACCTGACCGAGGATGTCAAAGACACCCCGAGACGCGTACGCTGGTGGCCTAGGAGGGGAGGGCGTCGTGGCCGTCGAGATGGGCGCTGTGTTCGGTGCCGCCCTGCGCGAGCTGCGTGTCCAGCCGGTCGTCGTGCGGGTCCGAGCCGATGTGGGTGACGTGACCGTCATCGACACCACCGCCGCCCGCCTGGTGTGGGAGCCGCGGCGGGTCGTGTCGGTCTATGCGGTGCCGGTCGCCGACATCGCCGGGGGCCTGGTGGCTCCTGCGGGGTCGGCCGGACGGGTCGAGCCCGAGGCGGCCGGCCTCCCGCCCGTCCTGACGCCGCGACAGCCGTTCGCCGTGCACTCGGCCGGCGGCACCGCATACGACATCGAGACCGACGCGGCGACTCTGCCGGGCGCCGCCTACGTCGTCGACGACCCCGACCTCGACGGTTACGCGCTCGTCGACTGGACGTCGTTCACCCGGTGGTACGAGGAAGATCAGGAGGCCGTCGGTCACCCGCGGGACCCGTTCCACCGCATCCAGTGCCTCCCATCGAGCCGGCACGTCGTCGTCGAGGTGGGTGGGCAGGTCATCGCCGACACGCGGCGACCGACGCTGCTGCTCGAGACGGGGTTGCCGCCGCGCTGGTACGTGCCCCGCGAGGACGTGCGCATGGACCTGCTGACCCCCTCTGAGACCCGCACGACGTGCGCCTACAAGGGCCACGCCGGCTACTGGTCGACGACCGCCGGCGGCACCGACCTCCCAGACATCGCGTGGAGCTACAAGGAGCCCCGCCACGATGCCGACGAGGTGCGCGACCTGCTGTGCTTCTACGCCGAGCACACCGACACCGTGGTCGACGGCGACCGGGGTGGCCGACCGGTGACGGAGTGGAGCGGCAGCCGCGTCTGATCCCGTGCGTCCGCGGCGCCTCGCGGGTCTAGGAGCCGGCGCCGCCCAGCATCCAGCGGTGACCGAACGGGTCGCGGAACACGGCCGTTCGCCCATGGTCGCTGTCCTCCGGTCCGCGGTCCAGCGTGGCTCCCCCGGCGACCGCGCGCGCGGTGAGCGCATCGACGTCGTCGGCCGTGAGGTACAAGGTGACGGCGGCGCCTCGACCTTCCGCCGGCGCCTCGACGTGGAGGTCGGGGTAGCCGTCCGACATCATCACCGGCGCGCCACCGAACGACAGCTCCACGTGCCCGATCCGGCCGTCGTCCATGACGATCGGACTCTCGGTGACCTCGGCGCCCATCGACTCGACGTACCAGCCGATGGCCGCTCGAGCGTCCTTCGTACACAGGTACGGCCTGATCTCTCTCAAGGTCATGCTCCTTCTCCACCATTGCTGGACGGGGCGCTCCAGTAGTACCGCACGTCGGCGGCTGCGTAGCCCGGCGTGACCGGGGGATATCCCGGCGGTGTTGTCAGGGTGAGGTCACCGACGGGGTTTGCGTGCGGCACCGGAACGGGTATGCCTCCCGGACCGTTGAGACGGGCGACCGACCGCTCGACCTCCAGACAGGGAGACGACCAATGGGTTTCATGGACGACGTGAGCCGCAAGGTGAAGGCCAAGGCCGAGGAGTGGGATGTCCAGGGCAAGGCGGACAAGCTCGCCGCTGAGGTGGACAAGGTCGCACACGAGGCCAAGGACAAGGCCGCGACCTATGCCGACGAGAACCGCCACAAGGTCGCCAGTGGCCTCGACAAGGCGGGGGCCAAGATCGACGAGCGCACCGAGGGCAGGTACTCCGACAAGATCGGCAAGGCCAAGGAGCAGGTGGCCAAGGGCGTCGACCGGCTCGCGGAGCAGCGCCCGGGCGGTCCCCAGGGACCCGGCACGACGACGGGCACGACCACGGG
>JALZBI010000078.1:1530-2541 GCA_030947565.1 Actinomycetota bacterium | reverse complement strand
CACCTCGGCGGCGGGACCCGCCTCCGCCTCCGGCTCCGAGTGGTCGAGCGCGACCGACCGCACGACGGGCCCGACGATCGCCTACCCCCAGGACGCTCCGGCCGAGCCGTACGCCCCGGAGCCCTACCGGGCCGACCCGATCGACCCGGCGGCGCCGATCGACGAGCCCGGCCCGACCCAGCCGGGCACCGGCTGGCCGCACGACACCACCCACCCGAAGGCGAGCGGCGACGAGCGCTGACCGGCGGCACCGGGGCAGGACGGCGCCGGGCGGCCCCATCGGTTCGCCCGGCGTCCAGCATGTGGGACGACGTCGGTAGAGTGCGGACATGCCCGCCGTCCGTCTCCTCCCCTCCGACGAGGCGCACGACCTGATCGAGCTGACTCGCGAGATCTGCGCCAAGGACCTCGCCCCCCGGGTCGACGAGATGGAGCGGCTCGCCGAGTTCCCCGGTGAGACGTTCCGGCTGCTCGGCAAGGCGGGGCTGCTGTCGCTGCCCTACCCCGAGGAGTATGGCGGCGGCGCCCAGCCCTACGAGGTCTACCTGCAGGTCGTCGAGGAGCTGGCGTCGGTCTGGATGAGCGTGGCCGTCGGCGTCAGCGTGCACGGCCTCACGTGCTACCCGGTCGCGGCGTGGGGCACCGACGCCCAGCGCGCGGCCCTGCTGCCAGACATGCTGGGCGGCGAGCAGCTCGGTGCCTACTGCCTCTCCGAGCCGACGTCCGGGTCCGACGTGGGCTCGATGACGACCCGCGCCACCCGGAGCCCCGAGGGTGACGGCTCCGCCGGCTACCGCCTCAAGGGCATCAAGGCGTGGATCTCCCACGCCGGCCACGCCGACTTCTACACGACGTTCGCCCGCACCTCCGACGAGGGCAGCCGGGGCCTGTCGTGCTTCGTCGTCCCCGCGGATGCGCCGGGCATCGAGTTCGCGCCGCCGGAGCGGAAGATGGGCCTGGCGTCCGACACGGTCCGCCAGGTCACCTTCGACGGCACCCCGGTCGAGGGGG
>JALZBI010000078.1:0-1520 GCA_030947565.1 Actinomycetota bacterium | reverse complement strand
GGCGACGAGGGTCAGGGCATGCAGATCGCCCTCGCCGCCCTCGACTCAGGTCGGCTCGGGATCGCTGCTGCCGCAACGGGACTCGCGCAAGCCGCTCTGGACGCGGCGACGGCATACGCGAAGGAGCGCGAGCAGTTCGGCCGTCCCATCGGCGACTTCCAGGGGGTGGCGTTCATGCTGGCCGACATGGAGGCCGCGGTGACGAGCGCCCGCGCGACCTACCTGCACGCCGCTCGGCTCCGCGACGCCGGCCGGCCCTTCTCGAAGCAGGCCGCCGTCGCCAAGCTGATCTGCACCGACAACTCGATGCGGGTGACGATCGACGCCGTGCAGGTGCTGGGCGGCGCCGGCTACACCCAGGACTTCCCCCTCGAGCGCTACCTGCGCGAGGCCAAGGTGACCCAGATCTTCGAGGGCACCAACCAGATCCAGCGGCTCGTCATCTCGCGGCAGCTGCTCAAGGACGCGTAGGAGGCCCGTGCAGATCACCGACACGACGGTCGCGCTCGTCACCGGAGGGGCCTCCGGCCTCGGCGGGGCGACCACCCGGCGCCTCGTCGCCGACGGCGCCAAAGTGGTCGTGGTCGACCTGCCGGGCTCCCCCGGCGCCGACCTGGCGGCCGAGCTCGGCTCCGCGGCGCGGTTCGTCGGGGCTGACGTGCGCGATGAGGCCCAGGTGCAGGCCGCGGTGGACGCCGCCCGGGAGATGGGGGACCTGCGGCTGACTGTCACCTGCGCCGGGGTCGGCACCCCCGGGCGTGTGGTCGGGCGCGGTGGCCCGCTGCCGCTGGACACCTTTCGCACCGTCGTCGAGATCAACCTCGTGGGCACCTTCAACACCCTGCGGCTCGCGGCGGCCGCCATGGTGGGCAACGAGCCCGTCGACGGCGACCGGGGGGTCGTCGTCATGACGGCGAGCATCGCCGCCTACGACGGTCAGATCGGCCAGGCCGCATACGCCGCGAGCAAGGGCGGCGTGGTGGCCCTCACCCTGTCGGCGGCACGCGACCTCGCCGACAAGCAGGTGCGGGTGATGACGATCGCTCCCGGCACGTTCGCGACGCCGATGCTTGCCGGGCTGCCGCCCGAGGCGATAGCTGCTCTCGAGGCGGGCATACCGCATCCCTCCCGGCTGGGTGACCCCGCGGAGTATGCCGCGCTGGTGCGCCACATCGTCGACAACCCCATGCTGAACGGCGAGGTCATCCGCCTCGACGGTGCCCTGCGCATGCCCCCGCGCTGACCCGGTAAGCCCGACCGGACTCACGAGTTTGCTGGTTTTCGACGTCTGAGAGCGCTGGAACCGACGACAACGTGAGTCCGGTCGGTTGAAGGAGCGACCCGCGCCTCCCCGCCGCACCCCGAGTATGCGGGCACGAGCCATTGGGCGCTGATGACGAGGCCGACCCCTACCAGCTCGGCGACGAAGGTGAGCCCGCCGACGAGGTCGACCGCCTCCCCAGCCCCGAGGACGAGGCCGTGGTCGTCGGACATGTCCATCCCGGCCATCCCGGCCATCC
>JALZBI010000077.1 GCA_030947565.1 Actinomycetota bacterium | reverse complement strand
CTAGCCGCGGCCGGTCGCTGGCCCGCCCGCTCGCCGCACCAGCTCGAAGCAGACCACCGCGGCGGCGGCCGAGACGTTGAGCGACTCGACGCCGTCGGCCATGGGGATCGAGACCCAGGTATGCACGAGATCGGCGACGTCGGCCCCTACCCCGGCCGTCTCCGACCCGAGCACGAACGCCACATGCTCTGGCCAGTGCGCCTCGAACAGGGTCGCCGGTCCGTTGGACGCCAGCCCGACCAGATGAAACCCGGCGGTCCGCAGCGCGACAGCGGCCTCACCGGCCGTGCCGACCTTGAGGATCGGTGCCCGGAACGCGACTCCCGCAGAGGCTTTGACGACCATCGGGTCGATGGAGGCGACCCCGCGGCGGGGGACGACGATCCCATCGACACCCGCGGCCGTGGCGGTGCGCAGGATCATTCCCAGGTTGGCGGGCGTCGTCACCCCGTCGATGAGCAGGACCCGCCGCAACGAGACGTCGGCGAGCGCGTCGGCGAGGGGCCGCATCCGCGGCGCGACGACATCGGCGAACACGCCCTGGTCCTGGCGTCCGTTGCCGGCCAGCTTCTTGACCCGTTCCGCGGAAGCGCGCTCGACCGGCACACCGCGGTCTCGGGCCAGGCCGATGATCTCGCCGACCCCGTGGCCCCGCACGCCGTCAGCGAGCACGACCTTGTCGACCACGAGGGTGTCGTCGTCGAGCACCTCGATGACCGGGTTGCGGCCGTACACCGTCACGAAACGCTCCTTCGGTGACCCCGGACTCCGTCCACTGTCACCGTGGCTCCACTTCGGTGACCCCGGACTCCGTCCGCTGTCACCCTGGCTCCACTTGGGCGAGACCACGCGGGGTTACGCCTCGAGCCGCTCGAACGCGATCGAGTACGGCAACCCGGTGGCCCGCGCGGGCATACCCAGGATCATCGTCACCAGCTCGCGCGGCTTCGGGAAGTCGTCGGGCAGCACGTCGTTGTAGGCGTGGTGCTCCTCGAGCGACGCGATGGCCGGCTCGAGGTGCTCACCGACGTCGACGTAGTGGCTGGCTGCGGTGGACGCCCCCACCAGCACCGTCGTGATGCCAGTCCACGGCTCGATGCCCTCGGTCTCGAGGTCCGTAAAGATCCACCGGTTGCCGCAGTCTCGCACCGCGTCGAGGGTGGCAAGGCCGACGGCGCGGTGGTCGGACTGGCTGAGCCGGTTCATGAACCGCACCTCGTGGCTCTGCGAGACGACGCACTCCGGCCTTCGCATCCGCATGACCTTGCACAGCTCGCGGCGCAGCGGGACGCCATACTCGATGACCCCGTCCGTGAAGTCGAGGAAGTCGACGACGTCGACGCCGACGACCCGTGCGGCGGCCACCTCCTCCGCCTCACGGACCGGTCCCGCCTCGTCAGGGTGCATGGTGTCGATGCCGGACTCGCCGCGGGACGCCAGCAGGTAGGTGACGGTCTTGCCCGCCTTGACCCAACGGTCCACGGCGGCGGAGAGGCCGTACTCGATGTCGTCGGGGTGGGCGACGACGCACATGACGGACTCGAAGCTCTCGTCCAGCGGCTCGAGGGCCGGGGGAGCCATTCCGGGAGGCGTGCTCATGGCCCGACCCTAGCGGCGGCCGGTGACGGACGGGGCAGACACCGCGGTCAGGCCAGTGCGCGCCAGAACGTGGTCAGCCGGCCGTCGTCGCCGACCAGGTGCACGGCCAGGCTGGGCGGCGCGTCGAGCCAGACGTGGGGCAGCGGCTCCTGGTCGAGCGTCACCCCCGAGACCACGCCACCGCCCACGAGGCACGGCCGCCCGGCGAACGTCGTCGCGCACATCGTGTGGTTGTGGCCGACGAGCACACCGACGACGTGCGGGTGCCGGGCCAGCACCGCCTCCAGCTCGCTGCCGTTGTGCAGCTGGATCGCGTCGGCGCGCTCGATCCCCACCGTGGTGGGCGGGTGGTGCAGGCACACGAAGGTCGGCCCGTCGAACGACCCCAGCTCGCTCTCCAGCCAGGTGAGGGTCTCTGGGGCGAGGAGGCCGTGGTCCTGCCGGACCCCGTCGACGGCGGGCACGAGGGAGTCCAGCATGAGGAGCCGGTGGGCGCTGACGTCCAGCGCTTGGTCCAGCGGACCCCAGCGCTCCGTTCCCAACAGGTGACGCGCGAACGGTTCCCGCACGTCGTGGTTACCCGTCCCGACCATCAGCAGCCCCGTCCAGGCCGACAGCAGGCGGTGAGCCGTCGCATACTCCTCGTCGTCACCGTGGTCGGCGATGTCGCCGGTGACGAGCAGCACGTCGGGCGCGGGCGCCATGGCCATCACGTGCGCGATGACCCGCTCGGCCCGCTCGACCGACTCCGGCCGACCGCCGATGTGGAGGTCGCTGATGTGGGCGATGGTGAACACGGCGCTCGCTCCTATCCGTCGACTCAGCACGACAGACTGCGCAGTATGCCCGAACGTGCTCCGGCGGCCTCCGCACCCGACGCGCCCCTCGCCGGCGTCCGGGTGGTCACCACCGCGGTCAACCTGCCCGGCCCGGTCGCGGCCGCCCGGCTGTGCGACCTGGGGGCCGAGGTGACCAAGGTCGAGCCCCCTGCCGGCGACCCACTGCGCGCGGTCAGCGACCAGGCGTACACCGAGCTGACGCAGGGGCAGACCGTCGTCCGGCTCGACCTGCGGTCCGAGAGGGGCCGCTCGACCCTGGCTGAGCACCTCGACCGCGCCGACCTGCTGCTCACCTCCTCCCGGCCGGCCTCCCTGTCCCGGCTGGGCCTCGACTGGTCGACACTCCTTCAGCGCTATCCGCGGCTGTGCCAGGTCGCAGTCGTCGGCGCGGCTGGCGCGGAAGCCGATCGAGCGGGCCACGACCTGACCTACCAGGCCGCCGCCGGCACGCTGACTCCGCCGCACCTGCCGGTCGTCCTCGCCGCCGACCTCGCGGGTGCGGAGCGCGCGGTGTCCGAGGCCCTAGCCCTGCTACTGGCCCGAGCGGCGACGGGATCCGGGGGCTACCGGGAGGTGGCTCTGCAGGTCGCCTGCGCGGACCTGGCCCGCCCCCGGCGCTGGGGGCTGACCGCACCTGGCGGGCCACTCGGTGGCGCGCTCCCCGCATACCGGCTGTATGCCGCGACCGACGGCTGGGTGGCCCTCGCCGCCCTCGAGCCGCATTTCCTCGCCCGCACCCTCAGCCGGCTCGGCGTGGGCGAGTCGGTCGCCGAGCTCGAGGCCGTGTTCGCCACGCGGTCCGCAGGGGAGTGGGAGGCGTTCGGTGTGGCGCACGACATCCCGCTGGCCGCGGTTCACTGACCGCGCGACGGGGCAGGGACGGGGGCAGGCACATCCCGGCCACAGACAGGAGCGGGTTCTGGGTGTCGGAGGGACTCAGGAGCGTCGGAAAGCCTCCTTTGTGGGGGCAAGGAGGAACGGGGGACCGGACTGCGCCGACGGAGGGTCAGCGCCGGCCGGCGAGCCGCCATGTTGCGGGCAAGAGGCCTGCGGCGACGACCACCTTGACGGCGTCACCGATGAGAAAGGGAACCACACCCAGCCCGAGCGCGACGGGCAGGTCCACGTGGGCGATCGCCATGAGCCAGGGGACGCCGACCGCGTAGATGGCCAGGTTGCCCAGCACCATGATGCCGGCGGTGCGCGTCGGCGTGCGCGTGGCGCCCCGCTCGGCCAGCCGTCCGACGAGCACCGAAGCGAGGAGGAACCCGACGACGTAGCCAAAGGACGCGCCGCCCCAGCCGGACGTCCCGTGCGAGAAGACGGGCGCTCCAGCCAGGCCCACGAGTAGGTAGAGCAGCATCGAGGCGGCCCCCCGCACCGTGCCTAACGAGGCGCCCACCAGCAGGACAGCGAAGGTCTGCAGCGTCACCGGCACCGGCGTGCCGGGCAGGGGGATCGCCACCTGTGCCGCCAGCGCGGTCAGGGCCGCCCCGCCGACGACCAGGGCCACATCGCGGGCCAAGCCGCCGGGGACGACGTCAGCGAGGACACGGGGGATGCGCGGGACGCGCGGGACGGGAAAGGCGACCGACATGGTCGGTGAGGCTAGCGGATGCCTCAACCGCCGAGCAGGGTGGCCACGTCGTAGGTGACCGGCCGCTCCAGCTGGTCGACGGTGCACGAGCGCGCGACGCGGTCGGGGCGCCACCGCACAAACTGGGCGGTATGCCGCAGCCGGCCACCTTCGAGGTAGTCGTAGCGCGCCTCGACGACGAGCTCGGGCCGCAGGGGCACGAACGAGAGGTCCTTGCCGGCGTTCCACCGGCTGCCCGCGCCCCGCCGCTGAGACGCGGTCATCCCCCCGACGTGGCCGGCCCAGTTCCATGGATGCCCCTCGAACGTCGTGACGTAGGGCGCCAGCTCGTCGACCAGTGCTCGGCGGCGGGCCATGGGAAAGGCACCGATCACACCGATGGACGCCAGGCGCCCGTCGTCCTGGTAGACGCCGAGCATGAGCGACCCGACCGCATCCGGCGACGTGGCGTGCGGCCGGTAGCCGGCCACCACGCAGTCGGCGGTGCGCTCGTGCTTGACCTTGGTCATGACCCGCTTGTCGGGCTGGTAGACGAGGTCGCGGTCTTTGGCGACCACGCCGTCCAGCCCTGCCCCCTCGAGCTCCTCGAACCACCGGGCGGCGACTGCTGCGTCGTCCGTGATCGGCGTCAGGTGCACGGGGGGTTCCGCATCGGCCAGGGCCTGCTCCAGCCGCCGCCGTCGCTCGACGAAGGGGAGTGCGCGCAGGTCCTCATCGTCCAGGCACAGCAGGTCGAACGCGACGAAGCTGGCGGGGGTCTGCTCAGCCAACAGCCTCACCCGGCTGGCCGCCGGGTGCAGGCGCAGCTGGAGCAGCTCGAAGTCGAGGGCCCCGCGGGCCGGGTCGACGAGGACGATCTCACCGTCGACCACACAGCGAGGCGGTAGCTGCGCACGGACCGCCTCGACGACCTCCGGGAAGTAGCGCGTCATCGCCCGCTCGTTGCGGCTGCCGATCTCGACCTCGTCACCGTCGCGGAAGATCAGGGAGCGGAACCCGTCCCACTTCGGCTCGTAGAGCATGCCGGGCGGGATCGCGCGAGCGAGCTTGGCCAGCATCGGCTTCACCGGAGGCATGACGGGCAGCTGCATCGTCGACGCTCAGGCGCGGAGGCTGGGGGAGTGGACCGGCACGAGGCGACCGTATGCCCGCGGCCGGCCAACCGGCTGCGCGTGCGGGGCTGCTACCGGCGCCAGGCTCGAGAGCGGCTCGATGGCGACGGCAACGGGGCGTAGGCCACACCCAGCCCGAGCGGCCGGAGCCGGGCCTCGGCCACCGCGGCGGGGTCTCGCTGTTCGGCTTGACAGCCGGCTGATGAGGGACATCGGGGCATTCGAGAACACCCTCATGGGCGACTACTTCGAGACTGAGGAGCGGATCCGCCGCAGCGGGCTGCCCCACCTGCTGTTCCGCAACGCGCTCTACCTCGACACGGTGCCCGTCTACGTCGCGGAGGCCGCGTGCTCGAGACGGGCATCCGGCTTCCGGCGATGCTGGACCACAACGGTCCCGAACCGCACCTACGTGGTTGCCGCCCCCCGCGCATACGGTTTCGACGACGTGGCCACCGCGATCACTGAGACCTGCGGCATTCCGGTCACCTACGCCCAGGTCTCTGACGACCAGTACGTCGCCGACGCGATGGCCGCCGGGCTGACCGAGCCGATGGCCCGCCGCTTCATCGGCTTCTACTCCGACATCCGCGAGGACCAGCTGAGCGAGACCAGCCACGACCTCGAGATCCTGCTCGGGCGGCCAGCTGCATCGCTCGGGGCCGGGCTCGCTGAGGTCTTCGCGCTGTAGAGCGCGTGGCAGCGAACCGGCGGACCCGCGGTTAGGCTCAGTTGATGTCCACGTATGCGTGCCCGTGACCGCAGTCGACAGCGAGCGCCCCCCGCTGTTCAAGCCCCCGGAGCTGAGCACGGGGGAGACGCGGTCCGCGAGCCGCCTGGAGCTGTTCTTCGACCTGGCCTACGTCCTGTGCATCGCCGAGCTCGCGTCGTCGTTGCTCACTGACCTCGACCGGCAGGGGGTCGTGAAGTTCCTCGCCCTGTTCACCGTGGTGTGGCTCTCATGGTCGCAGTACACGTTGCACAACAACCGGTTCGACACCGACGACCTCATCCTGCGCTTCTCCAAGCTCGGTGCGATGCTCGCCATCCTCGGCGCCGCGGCCAGCATGAGCGCCGCCACCGGCGACAAGATCGTGCCGTTCACGTGCAGCTACGCCCTCGGGCGGGTCATCCTGGCGGGGCTGTACTACCGCGCGTGGTGGCACGTCTCGACCGCCCGCGGGACGACCGGTGTCTACCTCGTCGCGATGAGCGCGGTCGCCGGCCTGTGGCTGGCCTCACTCGCGTTCCCCACGCCACTGAAGTTCCTGCTCTGGGGAGTGGCGGTGGTCATCGACGTGGCCGCCCCCATCGTCGCCGGCCGGCGCCCGGGGCGGGCCCCGCTGCACCTCGAGCACCTACCTGACCGCTACGGGCTTCTCGTCCTTCTCGTCCTCGGCGAGGTCATCGCCAGCATTGCCACCGGGGTGCACGATGTGAAGTGGTCCGCCGTGTCCGTCATCATCGCGGTCGACGGCTTCCTCGTCGCCGCTGCCCTTTGGTGGGCGTACTTCGACGTCGGCGGTACGGTCAGCGCGCACGCCATCCAGCGCGCCGACGACGAGGAGACGGGCAAGGCCGCGCCGGGCGCCGACGACGAAGGTGAAGAAGCCGGTTACCCCGATCTGGGCCTCGATGACCGCCGGGGAGATGGGGATCGGGGCCGTGGACCGGAAGACGTGACCGACCGCGAGCCGGTCGACGAACGGCACGACCTCTTCATCTACGGCCACCTGCCGCTGACCGCCGGCATCCTCGCTCTGGCCGTCGGCATCGAGGAGCTGGTCCTCCACCCGGACCGCCTCCTCCCGTCCAGCGCCAGCCTGCTCACAACGGGCGGGCTGATCGGGTTCTTGCTCGGCGTCGCGATGCTGCTGCGCGGTGGCGAGCAGAAGTCGCGGCTCTCGATCGCCTGGCCGGGAACTACCGCCCTGGCCGCGCTCGTCTGGGCGTTCGTCGGAGCCCAGAGCGCCCTGGTCTTCTCGGCGGGGGCCGCCGCCATCGCCATCGCCGCCGCGGCAGCGGGGGCCGTCATCTCCCGCCGAACGCCCGGCAAGAGCCACCGCCCGGCGCGCAGCGCGCATACCGCGTAGACACGCCCGGCGCAGCACGCGGCGGGCACGGTTGTGACGCGGCGGGCACGGCATGTCATGCCAGGTCCGTGACAATCGTGCCCCACCCGCACCGCGAAGCGAGCACGGACAGCTACATCCCCTGGTGGGGGTGCAGCTCTCCGCGCTAGGGCGCAGGGGAGGACCCGCCCTCACTCTTTCGACTATTGACATAATGCTGATTATCGGCGTTCGATGAGAGACTCCAGGTGGATCGCCGGTGCGCAACGCACCGATTGGCGGGCCGCGCATGGCTATCCATCGTCCGACCGCCTATTGGTGCGTGTGAGGCAAAAGGGTTGTGGCCGCTGACCCGTGTTGCTCACAATCGAGCGGGTCGCGCTGCTCAGCGCACACCCGGCCGTGTCCTGGCCGGCCTCGCGCACGCCTCACGAAGAGACGGCCAGAGGTGACCTTTGGCGGCCAGAGGTGACCTTTGGCGGGGTCGGGGGGGCCCCGGGCTTGACGCATACCGATATAGGCATATGCTCGTCTCATGGCCCGAGCAGCGACGACGTCCGACGTCTTCAACGCGATCGCCGAGCCGCAGCGCCGGGAGATCCTCGTCCTGCTGCGGGCGGGTGAACGGCCGGTCACCGAGCTGGCCCAGGCACTGGGGATGACCCAGCCGGGGGCGTCCAAACACCTGCGCGTGCTCCGGGAGGTGGGGCTGGTGCAGGACCGCAAGGCGGGCAAGCAGCGCCTGTATGCCCTTGACGCCCACGGGCTGCGACCGGTCCACGAGTGGGCCGGCGGCTTCGAGCAGTTCTGGAACCAGAGCTTCGACCGGCTGGACTCCTACGTGCAGGACCTCCAGACGACACGACAGAAGGAGTGACCGATGGCAGCCACAGACCGGGACGCGCCGGCGCAGACATCGACGGCCGATCGCACGATCGTCATCTCCCGGGTCATCGGGGCCCCACAGGACCTGGTGTTCGAGGCGTTCACCGACGTCCGGCACCTGTCGCGCTGGTGGGGACCCGAGGGGTTCACCACCACCACGCTGGCGTTTAAATTCAGCGTCGGCGGCGTGTGGGACTTCGTGATGCACGGACCGGACGGGACCGACTTCCAGGAGTGGATCTGTTGGACCGAGATCTTGTCGCCGGATCGGATCGCGTTGCGGCACGGTGAGTTCGAT
>JALZBI010000382.1 GCA_030947565.1 Actinomycetota bacterium | reverse complement strand
GGCCGGCACGCTCAGGACGCCGATCGGGAGGATCGCCAGCACCCCGAAGCGCTGCTTGTAGACCGCGAGAGCCCAGCCGCGGATCTGCTCGCGGGCGTCCGGCTGCCACGCCCGCCGCACCAGGAGCACCAGGACGACCAGGGTGACCGACCACTTCAGGGTGGTGGACAGGCTGGCCGCCGAGCCGAACCCGGTCGCCAGCCCTCCCGTGCTGAACGTCGCGACGAGCGCCGCGCCGTCCTCCACGACATCGACGACGGCCAGCATCCGCAGCCAGACCGCAAGGGTCGACTCCTCGGCGGGCAGCCAGGCCGGGACCACGAGCCCGTAGATCGCGATGAAGGCGAGGTCCAGCACGACGTACGCCACCAGCCACCCCGCGCGCTCGCCGCCGTACCCGGCGAACCTCGCCGTCCAGCCCTCGGGGCCGGTCGTCAACGCGTGCCCGGGGCCCATCAGCGCGCTGAACGCCCAGGCTCGGCCGGTCTCGTCGAGAACCTGACCTGAGAGGCGGCTCAGCTCACCCATGGCCACGAGGAGGGCGAGGAGCACGCTGACGGTGATCCCCTTGGCGACGCCCATGCGCGGGGTGGTGGTCATCACTGCCTCCCGTCCGGTGGCCCCATCGAACCAGGAGCGCCACGGCAGCACTGGTGATACGCGCCGGTATGCCGGTCAGACCCGCTTCGGGGGCCGCGGCAGGAAGTAGCTGGTGCGCTGCTGGTACTCCGGGTAGCCCGGGCGCTCGGCCATCTGCTTCTCGAGCAGCCGAGCCCCGGTGGCGAAGACGAGGAAATAGGTCATGACGACCGGCGACAGGACGGTGAGCACCCCTGGCCACGCACTGGCGGCGAGAACGAACAGGCCCCACCACACCGCCGAGTCGCCGAAGTAGTTGGGGTGTCGGGTCCATGACCAGAGGCCGCGGTCCATGACCTTTCCCTTGTTGTCGGGGCCGGCCTTGAACCGCTTGAGCTGCGCGTCGCCCACCCCTTCGAAGACCAACCCGAGAGCCCAGAGCAGCAGACCGGCGACGGCCACCGGCCACAGCCCGGGGCCGGCGGCGGCGCTGACCTGCAGGGGCAACGAGACGAACCAGACGGCCAGACCCTGCACCAGGTAGACCTTGCGGAGGGCGACGAGGAAGGGGTCACCCGGCTCCTTCTCGAGCATCGCGGCGTAGCGCGGGTCCTCGCCCTTGCCCTGGTTGCGCGTATGCATGTGCCGCGCGAGCCGCGCACCCCAGATCGCGACGAGCACGACGAGCAACAGCCGCCGCCAGAGCACGCCCGACCCCGCGGCGGCAGCGACGACCACCACGACGATGAAGCCGAGGCCCCACGCGGTGTCGACGACGCTGACCCGGCCCTGACGGCGGCCGATGAGGGCGGTCGTCGTCATGAGGACGGCGACGGCTACCAACGACAGACCGCTGACGAGCAGGAAGCTCCCGAGCGAGAAGCCGGGTTCGGTCAGGACCACTCAGGGAGTCTCACCACGGGGAAGGACGACCCGCCGTCGGCGTCCGGGCGGACTGACAGGATCTGGTCGACACCCATCCGGCCGTCGCGGAAGGCCATCGAGCCGCCGACGAGGTAGAGCCGCCAGACCCTGGCCACCTCCTCGCCGACGAGGTCGACCGCGGTGTCCCAGTTGCTCGCGAAGGTGTCGTACCACGCGTCCACGGTGCGCACGTAGTGCTCGCGCAGCGCGTGCACGTCGCGCACCTCCAAGCCGCCGTCCTCGATCAGCTCGACCGTCTCGCCGACGGGGCGCATGTGCATGTCGGGAGCGATGAAGGCCTCGATGAACGGGCCTCCCCCGGGGAACCTCCCGCGCCGCGACATCTGCTGGATAAGGACTCGACCGCCCGGAACGACGTTGTCGCGCAACGCCTTCACGTAAGTGTCGTAGTTCTTCTGGCCGACGTGCTCGCCCATCTCCAGCGAGGCCACCGCGTCGAACGGGCCACCGGTGATCTCGCGGTAGTCCTGCAGCCGGATCTCGACCCGGCCCTCCAGGCCCCGCTCCTTGATGCGGGCGTCGATGAACCGCTTCTGCTCGGCGGCGATGGTCACACCGGTGACCTGAGCCCCGAAGCGCTCGGCGGCATACAGGCTGAGCGACCCCCAGCCACAGCCGACGTCGAGGAAGCGCATGGGGCGTTCCCCTAGCCCGACCTTGCGACAGACCAGGTCGAGCTTGTCGCGCTGAGCGTCCTCGACCGTGTAGCCGGGGGCGGTGGACCGCCAGTAGCCGCAGGAGTAGGCCATGTGCGGGTCGAGGATGAGCGCGTAGAACTCGTTGGACAGGTCGTAGTGGTGGTGGATCGCATCGCGGTCGCGGCGGGCGCTGTGCAGACGTCCGCGCAGGACGGCCTGGCTGTCCGGAGGCGGCGGCGGCGTCCCGAGAGCGCCCACGTCCCTGGCCGTGCGCAGCAGCGTGGCGAGCAGGGCGGGGGTCGGGCGGATGCCCTTGAGTCCCCGATGGGCGGAGACCCGCCAGACGTGGGTGAGCGCCGCGTTGAGGTCACCCTCGACCTCGATCTCCCCGGTCACGTAGGCCTGGGCGGCACCGAGCTCGCCCGGGTGCCAGAGGATCCGGCGGATCGCGTCGGGGGTGCGGACGACGACGGACGGCGCGTCGGCCGGCCCGGCCACACTGCCGTCCCACGCGGTGAGCCGCACCGGCAGCTCGCCGCCCACGACCGGGGCCAGCACCGCCGCGAGCCGGGGAGCAATCCCGGCCGAGGCGGAGCCGGCGGCGGGGGCCGTCGGGCTGGTCGTGCGGTCCAGGACGCTCATGCCGACACTCCCCGTCGTAGGACGAACTGCTGCACGTCGAGGTAGCCCGAGGCGAACCCCGCCCGGGAGTACTCGAGGTAGAAGTGCCACATCCGGCGGAAGACCGCGTCGAAGCCGAGTCCCCCGACGGCGTCGGCGTGCTCGCGGAACCGCTCATCCCAGAGGCGCAGGGTCTGCGCGTAGCTGACCCCCATCGACAGCCATTCGACGACGCGCAGCGAGGTGTGCTCGCTGGCGACGTCCTGGATCGCCCGGGTCGACGGGAGGAACCCGCCCGGAAAGATGTACTTGTGCACCCAGGTGTAGGTGTTGCGGGTGGCCAGCA
>JALZBI010000381.1 GCA_030947565.1 Actinomycetota bacterium | reverse complement strand
CTGCGCGTCGGCCTCCTCTCGAGCCCGCTGCGCCTCCGCCCCGCTGGCCGCCGCCGCAGTCTCTGTGTCGCGCATCGCGACTCGGTGCTCGGCCGCGCCTTCGCGGAGGGAGGCAGCCTCCTCGCGACGACTCTCCCGCCGCTTCGTGCGGTTCCGTGACATCACCAGCCCGATGACGGCCGCCAGAACGATGACGACGAGAACGATCCAGACCCAGGGACTCATGACGACATGCACTCCTCACGTGGGGATGGGCCCTCCGATAAGCCTTTGTCACGGTAGTGGTGCAGGGGGTTGTCACGCGACCGCGAGTGACGGCGGGTTTCGCGAGCCGCTCGGGGCGTCGGAATTTGTCGCCCCAAGGGGTGGTGGAGACGCGGGGTTCGCGGTGAAGTGGGTACCGGGCATGAACCACTCGTACCGCCGCGCAACCAGGCCCGGCGGGGCCCCACGAAGGAGGCATGAATGTCCGATCCGGCAGCAAGCGAGACCGACGGGAAGCCCGAGGGGAAGTCGGAGGTCGTCGAGGTCGACACGGTGCTCGCGCACCCGGTCGACCACGTGTGGCGGGTGCTCACGACCAACGACGGCGTTCAGGCCTTCCTCGGCAGCGGCGCCCGCCTCGGCGGCAAGGGCGAGGCGTGGCGTGCGGAGGACGGCAGCCACGGCGTGTGGCGCAGCTACCACCCCCTCGAGCAGGTCCGGATCTCCTGGCACGCCGATGCCGATGCGCCCCGGTCGCTCGTCGACCTCCACCTGTCTCCCGAGGGAGGGAGCACGCGTATCTCGCTTCGTCACGACCTCACCGGCGCACCCGGCGACCAGCGCCCTGACGGCGCCGCCATGCGGCAACGCTGGTCGGCAGCGCTCGACCGGCTCGACTCCCTGGCGACGTGACCGGGCTCGCCGGGTCCCCCTCAGGTGGCGGTCCGGTCAGCCCGGAAGCTCGGCTGGGAGGCCGAACGTCTCGAACAGGCGCAGGTCGAAGTAGGCGGTGACCCGGCTGACCCCGTGCGCGCCGACGGTGAGCTGCTGCAGCTGGAAGGCCCGCAGTCGGCCGTCTTCGCCGCGCATGTAGAGCCCGTATGCCGGTTGTCCGTTGGCCGTCGTCGGCACCAGTCGCATGTCTCCCGCCTTGGTCGCCGGGCACTGGGTCGCGATGAGCCGACCGATGGCCTCGTTGCCCTGGAACCACCCGGTGAAGGGCGGCATGTCCCAGACCGCGTCGTGGGTGAGCATGGCCACGATGCCGTCGATGTCGTAGCTCTCGAACGCCGCGACGTAGCGCTCCAGCTGAGCCCGGACGGCCGGGTCGTCGCCGGGCAGCACGGCCGACGCCGTGTCCGGAGGGTCGAGCTTGGCCATCTGCGCCCGGGCCCGCTGGAGGGCGCTGTTGACTGCCGCGACCGACGTGTCGAGCGCCTCGGCGACCTCGGCGGCGTGCCAGGCCAGGACATCGCGCAGGATGAGCACCGCCCGCTGGATCGGCGTCAGGTGCTGGAGGGCGGCGATGAAGGCGATGCGGATCGAGTCGTTGCTGACCGCCACCGCTTCGGGGTCGACCGGCGCGGTGCCGGCGACCACCGTGTCCGGCATCGGCTCCAGCCACGAGATCTCCGGGCGCGACTCGAGGGGACCGGTGGGGTCGGAAGCGGGAGCGCCGAGGCCCGTCGGCAACGGCCGGCGGGCTCGGCCCTGGATCGCGGTGAGGCAGGTGTTGGTGGCGATCTGGTACATCCACGTGCGGACCGACGACCGCCCCTCGAACCCGTGGAACGCCCTCCAGGCGCGCAGGTAGGTCTCCTGCACCAGGTCCTCGGCATCGTGCACCGACCCGAGCATCCGGTAGCAGTGCGCCGTCAGCTCGCCTCGCAACGGCTCGACGAGGGCCATGAACTCCTGGTCGTCGGTGTCGTGCTGCGCCGTGCGCGGAGAGGCGAGATCGGTCATGGCCCAGAACGTACGCGAGAGGACCGACAAGTTTCGAGGACCCTGAGAGTCTGATGAGCATGAACCGGATGATCTTCGTCAACCTGCCGGTCGCTGACCTGCCGGCCTCGCGCGCTTTCTACACCGGCCTGGGGTTCGGGGTGAACGAGATGTTCTCCGACGACACGGCCGTCTCGGTGGTGCTCTCGGACACCATTGTCGTCATGCTGCTCACCCGCGAGCGCTTCGGCGACTTCGTCACCGGGCCGGTCGGCGACCCGCGGGTCGCAACCAGCTCGATCACCTGCATCAGCGCCGAGTCCCCCGCCGAGGTCGACGACCTCGTGCGCCGGGCGCTGACGTCCGGCGGCGGCGAGTGGCTGCCGAAGATGGCAGACGGGCCGATGTACGGCCACAGCTTCACCGATCCTGACGGGCACGTCTGGGAGGTGCTGCACATGGACCTGTCCGCGATGGCCGCGATCGACGGCAGTGCGATGCCAGGGCCCGGGGCCGTCTGAGGGCTCGGAACGACGGTCAGCCCTTGAGGCCGGCGAGCGCCAGGCGTACCTCGTGCTCGAACAGCCGGTCCGGCGCGGCGAACGGGTCGGGCCCGAACTGCCCGAAGACCTCCAGGCTGACCCACCCGATGAGGGTCGCCCAGAGGGTGACGGCCCGCCCGATGACGGCGGCGTCCATCGACACGGCCAACCCGTCCCGCAGGGTGGTCAGGTCGGCGCGCACGGCCCGGGGGACGGCCGTTCGACCCGGCCCGTCGACGATGTCCCCCCGGCGGACACCCTCCTCGACCAGCTCGACGATCCGCCGCACCACCCGCGTACCCGGTGCCGTCGTGCGCTGAGGTGCCTGGTAACCGGGGACCGGACTGCCGTACAACAGCGCGTAGCGGGCCGGTTCGCGCCGCGCCCAGGACCGCAACGCTGTCGCCGCCACCAGGACGCGCCCGTCCCAACCGGCCCGCGACGCCGCCCGCACCGCGTCGTCGACCTCGTCGGCCAGCTCGGTGTATGCGTCGACGACGAGGAGCGTGAGCAGCTCGTCACGGTTGGCCACGTAGCGGTAGACGGCGGACGACACCATGCCGAGATCCCTGGTCACCGCCCGCAGTGACAGGGCCGCCGCGCCGTGCTCGGTCAGATGCCGGCGCCCGATCTCGAGGACGCGGGTGGTGACGTCGTCCCTC
>JALZBI010000380.1 GCA_030947565.1 Actinomycetota bacterium | reverse complement strand
CACATTGTCCCTCAGGCCGGAGCGTGCTCCCGCACGACGGCCAGGACGGCGGCCACCGAGTCGGCCAGATCCAGCTGTGACGTGTCGACTGTGACGACCCCGTCGGAGGCGGTGGTGAACTGCGAGACCGTGGAGTCGTCGCGGTCCCGGCGCACGATCTGGTCGCGCGTCGCCGCCAGGCTGTCGGCGTCGGTGCCCCCGTGGAGCTCGAGGGTCCGGCGGGCGAGGCGGGCGTCCTGCGACGCCGTGAGCAGCACCCGAACGTCGGCGTCGGGGGCGACGACGGTGGTGATGTCGCGCCCCTCGACAACGCATCCACCAGTGCGGGCGGCGCAGTCGGCGATGATGGCGCGTTGACGCCGACGCATGGTGTCCCGGACCTCGAGGTTCGTGGCGACCTCAGACACGGCAGCCGAGATGCGGGTCTCGCGAACGGCCGCCGAGAGGTCCCGCCCGGCGACCCGCACCCAGGGCGCGGCCGGGTCGATGCCGACCGCCAGGTCGAGCGACATCGCCGCGCGCGCCACCGCATCCAGGTCGGTCAGTGCCAGGCCCTGGTCGAGACACCACCACGTGAGCGCCCGGTACATCGCCCCGGTGTCGAGGTAACCCACGCCGAGGTGGGTGGCAACGGCGCGGGCGACGGTGGACTTGCCCGACCCGGACGGCCCGTCGATCGCGATGACTGCACTGGGGCGAGAGTCGGGCGACGAGGTCCCAGAAGCGGTCACAGGCCACGACTCTAACCGACCGGCACGCCTTGGAACCGCCCCGGAGTCAGTCGTGCACGCGCCAGCCCCGCTCGTCGAGCGCGGCGAGGAGCTGCTCCACCGCCACTGGGAGGACCGACACCTCGGCCAACCCGAAGGGCTGTCCGAGGCCGTGCTCGAGGTGCAGGTCCTCGAGGTTGACGCCGGCCGCACCCATGTCGGTGAACAGCTGGCCCAGGGCTCCGGGCGTGTCCGGCACGACCACGACGACGGTGGCGTATGCGGTGGGGGCGGCCCCGTGCTTGCCAGGGATGCGGGCGTACCCGATGTTGCCGTTGCCGACCGCGCGGTGCACGACCTCCAGCGCTCCGTGCCCGTCGCCGTCGGAGAGTTCGTCGAGGGCGGCGATGACCTCGTCGAGGTCGGCGCGCAACGCAGAGAGGACCTCGTGGACGGCTGCGGCGTTGCCGGCCAGGATCTGGGTCCAGAGCCGTGGGTCGCTGGCGGCGATGCGGGTCACGTCGCGCAGACCCTGCCCGGCCAGCGCGACGGCAGGCTCCGGGACGTCCCGGAGCCGGGCGGCGACCAGGCTCGCCACGACCTGAGGCACGTGCGAGACGGCGGCGACGGCGGCGTCGTGCTCGTCGGCCGACATGACGCTGACTGCCGACCCGGCGGCGGACGCCACCTGCCGCACCAGCTTGACCGCCCGGCTGTCGCTCGCCACGGTGGCGACGACGACCCAGGCGCTCCCCTCGAAAAGGTCGGCCCGAGCGGCCCCGGCCCCCGACCGCTCCCGGCCGGCCATGGGGTGCGAGCCGACGTATCGGGTGAGGTCGCCTCCCCCGGCGTGCACCTCGCGAAGCACGGCGCCCTTCACCGACGCCACGTCGGTGACGACGGCAAGGTCCCAGGTGGCGAGCGCGTCGAGCACCGCTGCGGCCGCGACATCGGGGGGCGCGGCGACGACGACGAGGTCGGGCGCCGGATCGTGCAGGCTGGCGATCTGCCCGGCCCCCAGGTCGCGGGCCAGTCGCACGGCTGTGGGCGACGGGTCGGACAAGGTGACGTGAAAACCCTTGCGCGACAGCGCGATACCGAGGCTGGCCCCGATCAGCCCCGTTCCGACGATCCGGACGTGCACGGGCGTCACATCCCGGCGGCCTGGTAGAGCCGTCCGACCTCGTCCTGGGTGAGCCGACGGGTACGGCCCGACTTGAGGTCGCCGAGCCGGATGGGGCCGACCTGGACGCGCACGAGGGTCTGCACCGGATGGCCCACCGCGTCGAGCATCCGACGCACGACGTGCTTGCGCCCCTCATGGAGGATCACCTCGACGAGCGCCCGTCCGGGCTGTGAGTCGACGACCTTGAACGAGTCGACCGACACCGGGCCGTCGTCGAGCTCGACACCGTCTCGCAGCCGCTTGCCGAGGTCGCGTGGCACCGGACCGGGGATCTGCGCGATGTATGTCTTCGGCACGCCGTATGCCGGGTGCTGCAGCCGGTGGGCGAGGTCACCGTCGTTGGTGAGCAGCAGCAGGCCCTCGGTGTCGGCGTCGAGACGCCCGACGTGGAAGAGCCGCTCGGGCCGGTTCCCGACGTAGTCGGCCAGAGACACCCGGCCCAGCTCGTCGTTCATCGTGGAGACGACACCCAGTGGCTTGTTGAACGCCAGGTAGACCCGCGACTCGTCGAGCTGGATCCGCACGCCGTCGACGTGGACCGTCTGAGAGGGGTCGATCCGCACGCCGAGCTCGGTGACGACCTGCCCGTCGACCTCCACCCGGCCGGCCGAGATGAGGTTCTCGCAGACCCGCCGGGAACCCACGCCGGCGGCGGCGAGGAGCTTCTGCAGGCGTACGCCGTCGGGGTCGTGCACGTCGACCTGGGGCACGTCCTTGCGCGGCGGGAGCTTGGTGGGCTGGCTCTTCTTCGTCGACCCGGCGAACCTCGGCCCCGCGCCCTTGCTCGGGCCTGCTCCCTTGGCCGGCCCGGACCGGCCCTGCGGCCGCCCGCCCTCGGCGCCGTGACCGGTGCGCGGCTTGCGACCTCCCGGACCCTGACGACCAGGCCGGTCGGGCCGGTCGGGCCGGTCGGGCCGGTCCGCTCCCGGCGTCATGCCCGTCCCCGCTCGACCAGCTCGTCGAGGGCGTCGACCTCGGGCAGGAACGGGGCGAGCGCGGGCAGCTCGTCGAGCGAGCTGAGCCCCATCCGCTCGAGGAAGTGGGACGTGGTGCCGTAGAGGATGGAGCCCCCCTCGCCGGCCTCCTCGAGCTCCTCGATCAGGCCGCGGGTCAGCAGCGTGCGGATCACCCCGTCGACGTTGACCCCGCGCACCCCGGAGATCCGGGCCCGGCTGACCGGCTGGCGGTACGCGATGACGGCCAGCGTCTCCAGCGCCGCACGCGACAACCGGCCCTGCTG
>JALZBI010000076.1 GCA_030947565.1 Actinomycetota bacterium | reverse complement strand
AGCTCTCGTCCTCGCCGCCTGTTCCGGGAACGGGCCCGCGTCCACCGGGGGGTCGACCGCGGGGGGCACCGCCGCCGGCAACGCCGGGGGCGGGGGCACCATCACCGTCGCCGCCAGCGACGACACCAACATCCAGGAGCTGTTCCAGCAGACCCTGATCCCCGACTTCCAGGCCGCGAACCCGGGCACGACGGTCAAGCTGACCTACGACCTCCACGGGACGAACGACCAGGCCAACTTCGCCAAGCTCGCCGCGGCCAGCCAGCAGGGCCGCGACCCGGCGATGGACGTCACGGCAAGCTTCGTGCCCAAGGCCGCCAAGGCGGGCCTGCTCGTCACCGACACCAGCAAGGTGCCCAACCTCACCAGCGTCGACAGCAAGATCGTCGCCGCGGGTGGGCCGGGCGCGGTGCCCTACCGCGCGTCCTCGGTGCTGCTGGCCTACAACCCCGACAAGGTCACCAACCCGCCCAAGACGCTCGACGAGCTGCTGGCCTGGATCAAGGCCAACCCCGGCCGGTTCACCTACAACTCGCCCAAGACCGGTGGCTCGGGCGGAGCGTTCGTCACGACCGTGCTGGACAGCAAGGTGCCCCAGGCCGACCGCGACCAGATGACGACGGCCTACAAGAAGGAGCTCGAGAAGGACTGGGACCCGGGCTGGCAGACCCTCGCCGGCCTCAACCAGTACGTGTTCCAGAAGGGCGTCTACCCCAACGGCAACAACCAGACGCTCCAGCTGCTCTCCTCCGGTCAGATCGACATGGCGCCGGTGTGGTCCGACCAGTTCATCTCCGGCCAGGCGTCGGGGTCGATCCCCAAGACGATGAAGGTTCAGCAGATCTCCAACCCGTCGTTCACCGGCGGCGCGTCCTACCTCGGGGTCGTCAAGGGGTCCAAGAACCAGGACCTCGCGTTCATGTTCGTCAACTTCATCCTGCAGCCCGACGAGCAGGCCAAGATCGCCCAGAAGATCGCCGGGTACCCCGCCATCCCGCTGAGCAAGCTGTCGCCCGACGTGCAGGCGCAGTTCAAGGACGCCGACACCCAGAACCTGCGCCCCGGCTACTTCGCCGACCACGCCACCGACATCAACAACCTGTGGGACCAGAACGTCCCGGGCAAGTGACGGTCCGGCGGTGAAGCCCACCCTGCGGCACCGGTTGGGTGGGTTGGCCCTCGCCAGCCCGCCCCTCCTGCTGGTCACGCTGTTCGTCGGGTTCCCGATCGTCACGGCCGTCGCCTACAGCCTCGGTCACACCGGCGGGCTCAACTCGACGGTGGCGGCGATCGCCAATGACCAGCAGACCGTCGACGCCTGGTGGAAGGTCTCGTTCGGCGCCTACACGCAGCTGTTCGCCGACCCCCGGTTCCAGCGCGACTTCACGGTCACCGTGCTGGTGACGCTGGCGACGACGGTTATCGTCGTGTTCCTCGCGTGGGGGATCGCGCTCTACGTGCGGCTCTCCGACTCGTGGATCTCCCGTGTGCTGTCGGCGCTGGCGGTCATCCCTATGTTCATCCCGGTGGTCATCGCCTCGTGGGCCATCCTCACGTTCTACGCGGCCGACGGCTTCCTCCGGTCGCTCTCCGCGCAGGTCGGGCTGGAGGGGCCGGTCTGGGGCTACTCCATCACCGCCGTGCTCATCGGGCTGGTGTGGACCCACCTGCCGTTCGCCACGCTCATGGTGGTGTCGGGCGTCCAAGCGGTCCCCGACGCGCTCATCGAGGCGGCCCGCGACGCCGGCGCGTCGATCCCGGTGACCGTGCTCCGCGTCGTCGCACCGCTGGCACTGGTGCCCACCGTGATCGCCGGCACGTTCACGGCCATCGGCACCCTCGGCGCCTTCACCGTGCCGTACTTCACCGGCCCCAATGCCCCCAAGATGCTCGGTGTCGACATGGCCGACTACTTCCAGGCGTTCAACCTGCCGCAGTCCTCGGTCGTCATGGCCGTGGTCGTCTTCGTCGTCGCGTCGGGCTTCGGCGCGGTCTACGTGTGGGCCAACTACCGCAGCGCGGCGACGTCGGGCCGGGTCTGAGATGACGACGCTGCCCACCCTCCCGGCCGCGACGCAGGTCGTGCCGGATGATGCGATCACCACCCGGGCCCCCGTCGAGCGGGCCGCCGGCTCGGGGCGCGGCAGCAGCCGTTGGGTCGGCCGGCTGCTCAGCACGGTCTTCGTCCTCGTGCTGGCCGTCTTCATCCTCGGGCCGTTGCTGTGGCTGGGGATCCGCGCCTTCGCCACGAGCTGGACCTACCCCAACCTGACCCCCGACGGGTGGACCCTGCAGTGGTGGGCGTCGGTCTTCGACGACCCCAACCTCAAGAGCTCGGTCGTCCTGTCGTTCCAGTTCGCCCTGACGACGATGATCGTGTCGGCCGTGCTGTGCCTCCCCGCGGCGTACGCGTTCGCGCGCTTCGACTTCCCCGGTCGCCGGGTCTTCCTCATCGGACTGTTCGCCACCAACGCGTTTCCCAAGATGGGCCTGTTCGTCGCGCTCGCGTCGCTGTTCTACGCGCTCAACCTCATGTCGACGTTCGTCGGGGTCGTCATCGTGCACGTGCTCGGCACGGTCGTGTTCATGACGTGGATCCCGGCCGCCGCCTTCGCGTCGGTGCCGCGCTCCTACGAGGAGGCGGCCCGTGACGCGGGGGCCAGCCGGCTGACGGTCCTGCGCAAGATCACCCTCCCGCTGGCCCTGCCCGGCATCACCGTCGCGCTGATCATGTCGTTCCTCGCGTCGTTCGACGAGGCGCAGGGCACCTATCTGGTCGGCAACCCGGAGTTCATCACCATGCCGACCCAGATGTACTCGCTCGTGCTCAACTACCCGCCCCAGGTGGCCGCGGTCTTCTCGATCATGCTCGCCATCCCCTCCGCCGTCCTGCTCCTGCTCGTGCGCAAGCACGTCATGGGCGGGCAGCTCGCCGAAGGGTTCCAGATCCGATGACCTCCCCGAGCGTGACGAGCGCGACGAGCGCGACGACCACCCGGTCCCGCGCCCCCGAGCGAGCAGGGGCCGGTGCCGACGCGGGGGGCCTGACCCTGCGGGGCGTGAACAAGGTGCTCGGCGGGAGGGCGATCGTCGACAACCTCGACCTCGTCGTCGAGAAGGGCGAGCTGGTATGCCTGCTCGGCCCGTCGGGGTGCGGCAAGACCACGACGCTGCGCATGGTCGCGGGCTTCCTCGAGCCCGACGAGGGGTCGATCCTGATCGAGGGCACGGACGTCACCGACCTGCCGCCCGAGCGGCGGCCGACGGCCATGGTCTTCCAGAACTACGCCCTCTGGCCGCACATGTCGGTGTTCGACAACATCGCCTTCGGCCTCAAGCTGCGCAAGCGGCCCAAGGGGGAGATCAGGGACAAGGTGGGCGAGGTCCTCGAGCTGGTCGGCCTGACCCACCACACCAACGCCCGGCCGGCGCGGATCTCCGGCGGCGAGCAACAGCGGGTGGCCCTGGCACGGGCGCTCGTGCAGGAGCCGAAGGTGCTGCTGCTCGACGAGCCCCTCTCCAACCTCGACGCCAAGCTGCGGGTCCGGGTCCGGGAGGACATCCGCGAGATCCAGCAGCGGCTCGGGATGACGACCGTCGTCGTCACGCACGACCAGGACGAGGCCCTCTCGATCTCCGACCGGGTCGCGGTGATGAACGGCGGGCGGATCGAGCAGTACGCCGAGCCGGTCGAGCTCTACCGCTCGCCCGCCACGACGTTCGTGGGCGGGTTCGTCGGCGCCACCAACGCGCTCACCGGCCGCATCCGGCACGAGGACGGCCGGGCCTGGGCGGTGCTCGGCGACGTCCGCGTGCCGGTCGAGGCCACCAACCTCGCGTCCGGCCAGTCGTCCGCCGAGGGCGACACCATCTCCGTGCGCCCCGAGGACGTCGTCGTCACGGCGGGCGGCCGCGACGAGAGGTCCGGGGTGCCGGCGTCGCTCGGACGCGTGATCCCGCGCGGTCACTTCACCGAGGTCGTCGTCCGTCTGGGTGCCGGGGGTGCCGGGGGTGCCGAGGACGACGCGACGACGGTCCGCGCCTACGTCGATGCGGGTGCGGTCGGCGGTGCGGGGGACCAGCACGTGGTGCGGTTCCGCCGGGCGCTGGTCTACCGCGACGGCCACCTGCTCTGACGTGCTGCGCGACCCGCTCGCCGGGCGGCTGGGCCGGCCGCTGGCCATCGCTCACCGCGGTGACCCGATCCCATTGCGGGAGAATACGATCCCGTCGATCGGCTCGGCGGTGTCCTTGGGCGCCGACATCGTGGAGATCGACGTCAAGACCACCCGCGACGGCGTCAGCGTGGTGCTCCACGACGACTCGCTCGTGCGGCTCTGGGGAGTCGACCGCGACATTCGCACCATGACCGCAGCCGAGGTGGCTGCCGTGGGGGAGGGCACCTGGCGCATACCCACGCTCGAGCAGGTGCTCGCCCTGTTCACCGGCACCGACACCGCGGTGATGATCGACATGGACAGCGGGGAGTGGGCCGCGGCAGCCCGGGCCACGACCAGGCGGGTGCTCGACCGGGGCGCGGTACGCCCCACGCAGGTCGTGTGGTGCGGCGCTGTGGAAGGGATGCGGGAGGTCCGCGCGGCCGACCCGGAAGCGCGGATCTTCCTGTCCTGGGGCGAGGAGGCGGTCGACGGACCACCCTCTGATGCGCTCGTCCGGGCCCTGCGGCCCGAGGCGTTCAACCCCTACTGGCGGGTGCTCGACCTGGGGGGCCGCGAGTGGGCCGCCGCCCGCGGCATACCAGTGTCCTGCTGGACGGTCGACGACCCCACGACTATGCGCGAGATTGTCGCGGCGGGCGTCGACGCCGTGATCAGCAACGACATTCGTACGCTGCTCTCGGTCCTGGGGGCCGACGCAGCCGAGGAGTCGGCGTGACCAGCCTCGACCTCGAGGAGGCGCGTTCCGTGGCGATCCGCGCGGCGGAGATCGCCACGGAGGTCCTGCGGGCCACGCCGCTCGGCGTCGTGCGCACCAAGGCCCACGCCGCCGACGTCGTGACCGATGTCGACACCGCGACCGAACGCGCGGTGCGCGAGCATCTCGCCCGGGCCTACCCCGGCCACCGGGTCGTCGGGGAGGAGTACGGCGGCATGGCCGACGACGGGCCGACGTGGTACTGCGACCCGGTCGACGGCACGACCAACCTCGCGTCCACGCTGCCGTGGACGTCGTTCTCGCTGTCCTTGGCGGTCGGCCACGAGCCGCTCGTCGGGGTGGTCGCCGACCCGTGGCGGGGAGAGGTCCTGCACGCCGTGCGGGGGGGAGGCGCCTGGCGCCGGACCCTGGGCCACGTCGTCGACGAGCCGGTCCACGTGGCCGACACCGACGTTCTCGGCGGGTCCGTCGTGATGAGCGAGTGGGCCGCTCACGTGCCGTGGCCGGGGATGCTCGCGCTCCTCGAGGCCCTCGGACAGCAGCACGCGACGATGCGGGTGATGGGGTCCGGCACCCTGTCGGTGGCCAGTGTCGCGGCCGGTCGAGCAGCGGGGTCGGTGATCGGCGACTTCCACCCGGAGGACCACCTCGCGGCGATGCTGCTCTGCCGTGAGTCGGGCGCGGTCCTGCGGGACAGTGCGGGTCAGGACGAGCCTTGGCCGGCGCCCGGGCCGTTCGTCGTTGCCGCGCCGGGTGTGGTCGACATCATCGTCGACCTGGTTCGGACGGCCACAGCACTACGCTGACGGCCGTGAGCTCCGCCCCGGCCCTCTTCGCCGTCACCGTCCTCGGGGACGACCGACCCGGCATCGTCGCCGACGTCACGGGCGCTCTGGCCGGCCTCGGGTGCAACCTCGAGGACTCCACGATGACGTTGCTGCGCGGGCATTTCGCCATGGTCGTGCTCGTGCGCACAGGTCACTCGCCCGACGAGGTCACCGCCGCCCTCGAGCCCCTCTCGGCTGAGGACCGGCTGACGGTCGACGTGCGACCACTTCCCGAGCACGAGGTGCCCGTCAGTCCCGGTGCGGCCTATACCTTGCGCGTCCACGGTGCCGACCGGCCGGGCATTGTGGCCTCGATGACGAGGGTCGTCCTCGCGCACGGCGGCAACATCGTCGACCTCGGCTCGCGGCTGGGCGCCCAGACCTACACGCTCGTCGTCGAGCTCGTGCTCCCCGAGGGCGGCTCCGTCGACGACCTGGAGGAGGAGCTCAGCGCGGTCGCGCGAGAGATCGGCGTGGACTTCCACATCTCCGCCGTGGACGACGACCTGCTGTGACCGGGGGCGCCCAGGTCTGGCGGATGCCGGACCTGCCGCCGGGGCGGGTGCTGCCGGTGGTGTGCACCCCGGACCCGGTGCTCGGTATGCCGGGTGAGCCGGTCGACCCCGCAGCGCCCGACATCGTCCAGCTGGCCGCCGACCTTGTCGCCACCCAGGTGGTCTCGCCGGGCTGCGTCGGGCTGGCGGCGCAGCAGGTGGGGGTGGCCCGGCTGGTCTTCAGCGTCGACGTGTCCGACCATCCGAAGACGCGGGTCAGCCACGGCCGGTTCGTCCTGTGCAACGCGACCGTGGTCTCCAGCAGTCGGCGCGAGCGCGGCCGCGAGGGGTGCATGTCGGTGCCCGACTTCACCGGTGACGTGGCCCGGGCCCGCCGCCTCGTCGTGCGGGGCCAGCTGCCGGGGAGTGCCGAGTGGGTCGAGCTGGAGACCGACGCGTTCGAGGCGGTGGCGCTGCAGCACGAGATCGACCACACGCAGGGGCTGATCTTCCTCGACCGGGTCGCCGGATCCCATGCCGTCCACCCTCGCCGCACCTACCTCTGACTAGTCCCGCACCCTCGCACCGTCACCCCGCTCGGGTCGCCCCGCGCATACAGTGGTGCCGCCCCCGTGGCCCAACGGGCAGAGGCAGGCGACTTAAAATCGCTACAGTGCGAGTTCGAATCTCGTCGGGGGCACCGCCCTTCAGTTGGCGCCGCTGCCCTCCGGGCGGTTCCGGGCCCTCGCATCCGTCCGGCGCCGAGGGCACGATCGTCACGCCGGGGGCACGACATACCGTGCCCGGGCCGTGACAGTCGTGCCCCCGGCGGCGTGCCGGACTCGGCTCGGCGTCACCAGCTGACGGGTCGACCCCGTTGACCCGGCACCTCACACGACGCGGCCGGCGCGGACGCGCAGAGCATCGACAACGCCTACGCGTCAGGTCCGCCGACGAGCAGCCACCATGACGTGAGCGCTGGTCACGGGCGACTGAGTCGCTCGCGCAGCCCGAGGCGCACCGACGGCCACTCGCCGTCGATGACCGAGTAGACGACGACGTCGCGCCGGGTGCCGTCGCGCCACAGGTCCTGGTTGCGCAGCACGCCGTCCTGCTTCGCGCCCAGCGCCTCGATCGCGCGTCGGGAGCGCCGGTTGTGCCAGTGGGTGCGGAACTCGACGGCGACGCACTCGAGCTCCTCGAACGCGCGCGTCAGCAGCAGGAGCTTGGCCTCGGGGTTGACGAGCGTGCGCTGGGCGCTCACCGCCAGCCAGGTGGAGCCGATCTCGAGGCGCCGGTGGTCGGCGCGGATGTTCATGTAGGTCGTCATGCCGACGGCCCGGCCGGTCCGCGCGTCACGGATGGTCCACGGGCACATGGTCCCCGCGCGGTTGAGGGCGAGCCGCCGCTCGATCTCACCGGTCATCTGCTCCGGGGAGGGGATCGTCGTCACCCAGAGGCGCCACAGCTCGCCCTCGGCGGACGCCTCGGCCAGCTCTGGGCCGTGCTCCGGCCTCAGCGGGTCGAGGACGACGTGGTCGCCACGCAGGGTCGGAACCTCGAGGAACGACTCGGGCTCGGTCACGGTTCCAGCCTAGGGTGGTCCGGAAGGGACGGAGGGGAACTTTTCCACAGGCTCGCTCGCCCTATGGTGTGTAGAGGCGTCCGGACGGGGACGCCAGACCGTCTCTTGGAGGACACATGGCCGGAAACAACCCGGTGTTCGCGCAGGTCAACCGCCAGATCCGCGAGGGGTACGCCGGTTTCGGCTCCCAGCAGCGCGGGGCCCAGGGCGGCGGCTTCGCCCAGGGCACCCAGGGCCAGAGCGCGGTGCAGGACCGGATGAGCCAGAACAGCACGGGCTACAACGCCGACCAGCTCGAGCAGATGTACCAGCAGCCCCCGGCCGGCCCACTGCAGACCGGTCGCCTGACCGTCGACGACGTCGTGATGAAGACGCTCGGCCTCTTCGCCATCGTCCTGGTGTTCGCGGCCGCGTCGTGGGTGCTGACCCTGAACAGCCCCGGACTGCTCATGCCGGTCTGGCTCGGGGGCATGATCCTCGGCCTCGTCGTCGGCCTGGTCATCGCGTTCAAGAAGACCGTCAGCGTGCCGCTCATCGTGGCGTACTCGGCGCTGGAGGGTGCCTTCCTCGGGGCGTTCAGCCAGGTCATGGAGCGCGCTTACCACGGCATCGTG
>JALZBI010000379.1 GCA_030947565.1 Actinomycetota bacterium | reverse complement strand
GAACCGTCGCCCGAGAGGTCCCCCCGGGTTGCTGGCCCGAACTCAGCCTCGGGTCGATCCCTGATCCGGAAGGCGGGCGATCTCCCCGGGGGCGAGGCCCCGGTCGGCGAGGACCTCAGCGGTGTGCTGTCTGTGGGGTGGGGCTGGCGTGCCGCAGGTTCGGTGGCGTGTTCGACGGCTTGAGCGGGGAGGCCAGGGTGCGGACCGTGCCCTCCGTCGGGTGAGGGAGGGCGACCACCATCACGCGGGCGACGCCCTGAGGGTGCGCGACCGTCTCCGGCACCGTGAGGATCGGACCGACCGGTATGCCGGCGGCCCTCAGCAGTTCGGCGCACTCGGCGGCCTCGTGCGCCTGCCCCGGACCGCTGAGCTGGCCCGAGCCCGGTTTGCGACCCACCCCGGTGGGCAAACCGGACACCGTCCAGTTCGACGGGTCGGGGTCAGCCGGTGGCCGCTCGCCGCACGGCCACCACCGTCCTTCGTCACCGGCCAGCAGCCGTGAACCGGTCCAACGTCGTGATCCCGGCGACCTTGTGCGGCTGGACTCCCGCCATCAGCCGCCCGTAGTTCTCGGACAGGGCTTCCAGGTTGAGGGCGCCGTGCAGGGTGACGACGCGCGCGTCACGCCAGGCCCGCTGGATGGGCTCGCCGTCCAGGATCGCCGTCGACCCGGAGTTGCGCTGGAGGAGCTCGACGGCCTCGGCGCACCACCGGGCGATGTAGGCCGTCTCGAGGAGGACGCGGGCGCTGAACCGCTGCATGTATGCCGGGTCGGCGGCGTCTCCCGCGGCCGCGCGCTCGCCCAAGCGGTCGGTCTCGTCGGCGTTGGCCTGGGCCATCAGCGTCGCGGCCTGGATCTTGGAGTGCACCTCCGCCAGCATCAGGTGGGTCAGCGGCGCTTCGAGCTGGTTGGCGTAGGTCGTACCGCGGATCGGGCGGCCGGCCGACCGCTCGAGGAACCGGTCCAAAGCGCCCTGCGCAATGCCGATCGACAGGCCGGACATGGTGCTGAACGCCACGCCGAGGGTCGGTGCCTTCCAGAGCGACCCCGCCAGTCCGCTGTCGATCGTCCCCTGGGCGATGTCGCTGAACTCCACGCCGCGGTAGTCGGGCACGAACAGCTCGTCGTCCCTGAGGGCGACGGACACGCTGCCGGTGGCCTTCATCCCGGCGACGTTCCAGTCGTCCAGGAACCGCAGCTCGTCGCGCGGGACCTGCAGGGCTACGAGCCGCGGTCCGTCCCCGTCGTCGGTGATGCACCCGAGGTTGGTGAAGGGCGACCAGAGCGAGTCGGTCGCGAAGCCCCACGGGCCACCGGTGACCAGCCATCCTCCGTCGACCCGCCGGGCCCGGCCTCGGGACGCCGGGAAGTGGCTGGAGCCGGCCACGCGAGGCCCGGCCCATTCGGAGCCGTAGACCTCCTCGATGACCCGAGGCCCGCAGCCCGCCGGAATCCAGTTCGTCGAGGAGCCGGCCCATACCGTCCACCCGGCCGAGCCGTCCCACGCCGAGACCTCGACGATGACGTCCAGCTGCTGCCGGACGGACAGCTCAGCGCCGCCGAACTCGGCTGGGCTGGCGATGTCGAAGGCGCCGGTCGCTGCCAGGTCGGCGATGGTCTCGTCGCTGTGACGGCCCGCCCGCTCGGCGGCGACGGCGCGGTCGCGCAGGGTCGGTCCGAGCTTGCGGATCCGCTCCAGGGTCGTCGTCAGCCGGTCGGAGCGCTGCTCGGTCGAGGTCACGGTCATGGTGTCCGGTGTCACGTGCGGTCTCCTGGGTCACTGGCCCTGGTCTCCAGCGGGATGATCGGCAGCTGGATGTAGCTCGGGTGGTCGGGTCCCGTGTAGACCGTGTTCTGCGCCCCGACGTGGTAGCTCTCGTCGTAGGCGCGCGACGGTAGGCCGGCGGGCGAGAAGGGCTGGATGTCGACGCGCCACCGCCAGCCCTCGCGGATGCGCGCGCTGCTGGGGTTGAGACCGATCTCCACGGCGACGATCTCACCGGCCTGCAGTGGACGGTAGTCCGCTTCAGAGTGGGTGTGGACCGGCCAGTCCGGCCGCGAACGGCCCTCGTCCAGGATGCGGTGCGAGACCTTGAGCAGGCCGTGTCCCACCGGGTGGATGCTGGTGGGGTCGACCGGCGGGACGAGGCTCTCGTAGCGGATCTCGCGGTCGTTCTCGTCGAGCACCCGCAAGGAGACGAAGACGTCCATGTCGGTGCTGGTCGAGGACACCCACAGGCCGGCCTTCATATATCCGGCGAGCACCATGTCCTGCGTCATCGGGTCACTGACGAACGAGACGCCGGTCGACCAGCGGGGGGTGCCGCCGACGACACCGACCGGGGCCATGATCCGTCGGCCGATGTCGAGGTGGGCGTCGTAGCCGGCGCTCGACGCGGCGGCCGGCTCCTCCTCACGGATCCGCAGGAAATCACTGCGGAGCCCGTCCCCGCCCCAGTCCGAGGGGGTGGCGTCGAGGTACCAGCGGCGGTACTCCGTCCGTGAGATCGGCCAGTCGGACTCGGCCAGAACGAAACCGCCACCGTTCCCCGTCCGCACCTGCACGCGTACCGGCGGTCCGTCCATCACGCCGTTGTCGATCCCTTTGAGCCAGTGGTCGAAGTAGCGCAGGTGCTCGGCGATGGTGGACTGCTTGTAGGAGTGCGGGAACCAGGCGTCGATGAAGTCAAACTTCTTGGCCCTCACTCCCGTCGACCGGACGAACGTCTCGCTGCTGCCCGCCTGGTGGATGACCACGCCGGTCTGCGGGCCGACGATCCACACCGGGGCCGTAGCCTGGTCGATCTCCGGCTTCACGAAGATCGAGCCTCGCGCGCCGTAGGCGGCCGGGTCGTCGAACGGGGTCGCGAGGAGCTGGGCCAGCCAGTCCGTCTCGCGGCGCTCACCGTGGAAGTTGTGGCCGGCCATGGTCGCCCGCCACCACGTCCAGAAGCCTTCCCCGAACAGTCCGCCGCCGTAGAACGCCTCGTTGTAGAGATCGGCGTCGGTGCCCAACGCGACCAAGGCCTTGAGGTGGGGTGGCTGCAGGCTCGCGACAGCGTGCTGCGTGATCGCCAGGTAGGACATACCCCACAGCCCGACGTTGCCGTTCGACCACGGCTGGGTCCCGGCCCACTGGAT
>JALZBI010000075.1 GCA_030947565.1 Actinomycetota bacterium | reverse complement strand
GTAGAGGATCGACCCGCCCTCCCCTGCCTCGTCGAGCTCCTCGATGAGGCCGCGGGTCAGCAGCGTGCGAAGCACACCGTCGACGTTGACGCCGCGGACGGCGCTGACCCGGCCGCGGCTGACCGGCTGGCGGTAGGCGATCACGGCGAGCGTCTCGAGCGCTGCCTGGGTGAGCCGGGCCTGTTGGCCGTCGAGGAGGAACTTCTCCACGAAGGAGGCGTAGTCCGACCGGCTGTAGACCCGCCACCCGCCGCCGACGTTGCGCAGGGTGAACCCGCGGTGCGCCGCCGCATAGTCGTCCTCGAGGCCGGTGAGATGGCCGAGCACGGTTTCAACCGGCAGCTCGAGGGCGGAGGCGAGGGCGAGCTCGCTCACCGGCTCGTCGACGACCATGAGCACCGCCTCGATGGCGGAGCGGGCCCCACCGGGCACGGTGTCGATGTCGAGCCGCCCCCCCGGGTCCGCTGGGTCCGCTGGGTCCGTGGGGTCAGCCGGGCCCGCTGGATTAGGGGGTAGGGCGAGGTCGGGGAGGTCCGAGCGTTGGGAGAGGTCAGTCATGAGAGGGCTCCTGTGCTCATGGTGCTCTTGGTGCTCTTGCTGCTGGCGGTTCTGGCTGGGTCGGTGGCCTTGTCAGGCTGGTTGCTCTGGGGCTCGTCGAACTCGTCGCCGATGGCGTGGGCGGCGTCGGCAGGGTCGACCGCCCCCGCGTCGCTGCCCGTCCACCGGACGGTCAGCGGGCCGAGCGCCTCGGGCTGGTCGAAGGCAATGGCCGACTCCTTGAACAGCTCGAGCAGGGCGAGGAACCGGGCGACGATGACGAGGGTGTCGTCGGCGTCGGCGACGAGCTCGCGGAACGAGCAGCTTCGCTCCCGCCGCAGCCGGTCGATGACGAGCAAGGCCTGCTCCCGCACACTGACCTGCGGGGCGTGCAGGTGTTCGAGTCCGACGGTGGGCGGCACCTTCGGGGTGAGCGCTCGCGCCGCGATCATCGCCAGCTGCGCGGGTGTGATCCCGAAGACCAGCTCGGGCAGCAGTGTGGCGAACTGCGGCTCGAGGCCGGCCTGGCGCGCCGTCATCCGGCCAGCCGTCGCCATGCGGAGGCCGAACGCGCGGGCGATGTCCTTGAAGGCGCGGTACTGAAGCAGCCGCGCGAACAGCAGGTCGCGGGCCTCGATGAGCGCGAGGTCCTCCTCGTCGGCCGCGGCCGGCTGAGGCAGCAGCCGCGCGGCCTTGAGGTCGAGCAGCGTCGCAGCCACGAGGAGGAACTCGGACGCCTGACCGAGGTCCCACTCCACGTCGGACTCGCGGGCGGTGCGGATGTGGCCGATGAACTCATCGGTGACCTGGGCTAAGGCGATCTCGGTGATGTCGAGACGGTGCTTGGAGATCAGCCCCAGCAGCAGGTCGAACGGACCCTCGAAGACGTCGAGGTGCACCTCGAACGGGGTCGGCCCGCTGCGCCGGGTGAGCACCCCGCCGGGCGTCACGTCACCGGTCGGGACGACCGATGACCGGTCGCTCATGCCCTCAGGCCGCCCCGCCGCGGGCGATGAGCTCACGGGCGAGCTGCCGGTATGCCGCGGCCGAGGCGTGCGCGGTGGCGTACGTCGTGATCGGCTCGGCCGCCAGGCTCGCGTCGGGGAACTTCACGGTACGGCTGATGACCGTGTGGAAGACCTGATCGCCGAAGTGGTCGACGACCGAGCGCACGACCTCGCGGCTGTGCAGGGTGCGGCTGTCGAACATCGTGGGGAGGATGCCGTCGACCTGCAGCCGCGGGTTGAGCCGGTCGGTGATCTTGTCGATGGTCTCGACGAGCAGCGCGACCCCGCGCATGGCGAAGAACTCGCACTCCAGCGGGATGATCACCCCGTGCGCGGCGGTCAGCGCGTTGACGGTCAGGAGCCCGAGCGAGGGCTGGCAGTCGATGAGGACCACGTCGTAGTCGTCCATGACGGGGCGCAGCGCGCGAGCGAGGATCTGCTCGCGGGCCACCTCGCCGACCAGCTGGACCTCGGCCGCGGAGAGGTCGATGTTGGCGGGGACGAGGTCGAGGTTCTCGGTGCGGGTGTGCTGGATGATGTCGCGCACGTCGTGGCCGCGCTCGACCAGCAGGTTGTAGATCGTCACGTCGAGCTCGTTGGTGCGGATCCCGAGCCCGACCGACAGAGCACCCTGGGGATCGAAGTCGACGAGCAGCACCTTGCGACCGATCTCGGCCAGCGCCGCACCGAGGTTGATGGTCGTCGTCGTCTTGCCGACGCCACCCTTCTGGTTGCACATGGCGATGACCCGCGCCGGGCCGTGCGAGGCCAGCGGCTGCGGCTCGGGGAAGTCGGGCATCGGACGGCCCGTCGGCCCCAGCGCACCCACTCCGGCCCGCTCGGTGCCGGGCAGCGGGTCGGGCGTCGACGGATGGTGGTGGGTGTCGGCCGAGGATGGGAACTCGCGCGGGTTCACCTCTGCGGTCACAGGTGTCTCTCCGGGTGTTCGAGCTGGTCGGTCAGCCTCGCGCTGATCGGTGGAACGCTGGTCGGGACCCTACCAGCGGGCTCGTGGGTGGGCCCCCGCGTAGACCTCCCGCAGCCGCTGCACACTGACCAGGGTGTAGATCTGCGTCGTCGTCACCGACGCGTGCCCCAGCAGCTCCTGGACCACGCGGACGTCCGCGCCGCCGTCGAGCAGGTGGGTGGCGAACGAGTGCCGGAACGTATGCGGTGACACGTGACCTGAGAGCCCGGCCCGTCCGGCGGCCCCCTGGAGGGCCGTCCAGGCGCTCTGTCGAGACAGGCGGGCGCCGCGCTGGTTGAGGAAGAGGGCCGGCGTGCCCCTCCCGGCCGCGGCAAGGGCGGGTCGCGCCCGGACGAGGTACGCACGGACCGCCTCGACGGCATACCGGCCGAGGGGGACGACTCGCTCCCTGTCGCCCTTGCCGACCAGGCGCACCGATGCCGCTGCGCTCGGGCTGCCCGAGCCGTCGGCGCCGACGTCGAGGTCGTCGAGGTCGTCGACGTCGAGGCCCACGGCTTCGGAGATCCGGGCGCCGGCGCCGTAGAGGACCTCGAACAGCGCGCGGTCGCGCAACGACACCGGGGTGTCACCCACCGAGGCCGCCTCGAGCAGCCGCTCCACGCTCTCGACGGGGATGGCCTTGGGCAGCCGGCTGGGCGCCTTCGGCGGTGCGACCGCGCCGGCCGGGTCCACCGGGACCTCACCCTCCACGGCGAGGAACCTGTGCAGGCCCCGGACGGCGACCAGGGTGCGGGCGGCCGACGAGGCCGACAGGGCCGGCCGGTCGGCCCAGCCGTCCCGCAGCGACGCGAGGAAGTCGGTGACGTCCCGCTCGCTGACCTGGGCCGCGTCGTCGATCCCCCGCGCGGCGAGGAAGCCGCGGTAGCGAGCCAGGTCGCGGCGGTAGGACACGAGCGTGTTGTGCGCGGCACCGCGCTCGACCTGCAGGTGGTCGAGCCAGCCGGAGACGCTCCGGTCCAGCGGCGACGGGGGTGGGTCGGGCCGGCTGGCGGGAGACGTCAGCTGAGCACCTGGTCGAGCGGCGTGGACTCGAACCCGTGGGCCTGGGCGACGGGCCCGTAGACGACGGCCCCGTCGTAGGTGTTGAGGCCGAGACCGAGGGCGTGGTCCCGGCGCAGCGCGTCACGCCAGCCGCGGTCGGCGAGCTCGACGGCATACGGGAGGGTGACGTTGGTGAGGGCGTAGGTGCTCGTGTGCGGCACCGCCCCCGGCATGTTGGCTACGCAGTAGAAGACCGAGTCGTGGATCCGGTAGGTGGGGTCGGCGTGGGTCGTCGGGCGCGAGTCCTCGAAGCAGCCGCCCTGGTCGATCGAGATGTCGACGAGCACCGAGCCGGGCTTCATCCGCGAGACCTGCTCGTTGGTGACGAGGGTCGGGGCCTTCGCGCCCGGGACGAGGACGGCGCCGATGACCAGGTCGGCGTCGATGATCGCGCGCTCCACCTCGTACGCGTTCGAGGCGACGGTCTGGCAGTGACCCTGGTAGATCGCGTCGGCGTGCCGCAGCTTGCTGATGTCGCGGTCGAGGAGCAGCACCTCGGCCTGCATACCCAGGGCGATCGCCGCGGCGTTCATGCCGGAGACGCCGGCGCCGATCACGACGACCTTGGCGGCGTAGACCCCGGAGACACCGCCCATGAGCACGCCCCGGCCGCCCTGGGCGCGCATCAGGGTGTGCGCCCCGACCTGAGGGGCGAGGCGCCCGGCGACCTCCGACATGGGGGCGAGCAGGGGCAGTGAGCGGTCGGGCAGCTCGACGGTCTCGTAGGCGATGGCCGTGACCTTGCGCCGGGCCAGCTCCTTGGTGAGGGGCTGGTCGGCGGCGAGGTGGAGGTAGGTGAAGAGGAGCTGCCCCTCCCGCATCCGGTGGTACTCCTGCGCCACGGGCTCCTTGACCTTGAGCACGAGGTCGCCCTCGGCCCACGTGGCGTCGGCATCGGGGAGGATCTTGGCCCCGGCGGCCACGTAGTCGTCGTCGACGATCGATGAACCCACACCGGCGTCGTGCTCGATGAACACGTCGTGGCCGTGCCTCGTCAGCTCGTGGACGCCGGAGGGCGTGATAGCCACCCGGAACTCGTTGTTCTTGACCTCACGCGGGATGGCGACCTTCACGCCGCTGACTCTAGCCGCACCTGTCCCGACAGGTGAGACGGTTGGCGGCGCAATACGGTGGGCGCGCTGGGGATCCCCCGGCGTCATGAGCCGTCACGCAGCCCCGGGAGGGCGACATGAAGCTGTACGCCGACACCCCCCGACGTCGTACCCGACAGATCGTCGGCGATGTGTTCCTTGTGTGCTGGATCGCCGTATGCGTCTGGCTCGGGCGCGCGGTCAGCGACGGGATCAACGTCCTGCGGGGCCCGGCCGACGGGCTCGCGTCCGCCGGCACCGGGTTCCGCGACAACATGACGGGCGCGGCCGGGCAGGTGGGCGGCCTGCCCGTGGTCGGGGACACCTTGCGTGGTCCGTTCGATGCGCTTTCCGGGACCGGTCAACAGCTCGCCGCCGTCGGGACGTCGCTCGGGACGACGATCACGACGATCGCCCACGTGACGGGGTTCGCGGCGGCGGCGGTGCCGATCCTGCTCGCGCTGGTCGTGTGGGCGGTGGTCCGGGTCCGCTTCGTGCGGCGGGCCACGGCCGCCCAACGGCTGGCAACCGCGCCCGGCGCTCAGGAGCTGTTCGCCCTGAGAGCGCTCACCCGACAGCCGCTGCGCAAGCTGGCCCGCCTGGGTCCGGACCCGGCGGGGCGGTTCCGCGACGGTGACCCGGCCATGGTGCGGGCGCTGGCCGCCCTGGAGCTCCGGTCGTGCGGGATCGTCCTCGACCATGGCGACGCCCCGGGTCGGCGCGAGGCCCTGGCCTGACCGCGGGCACGGCCCCGGGCCTTGATCCGCCAAAGGTCACCTTTGGCGTACTCCTGAAGCGCCAAAGGTGACCTTTGGTCGTTCCAGAACGGGTGTTCCGACCAAAGGTGACCAGTCGGCTGCTTGGACCGCCAGAGGTGACCTTTGGTCGTTCCAGGAGGGGTGTTCCGACCAAAGGTGACCAGTCGGTTGCTTCGGACCGCCAAAGGTGACCTTTGGCGGACACGCCCCTCGGGTCAGCCCGCCCGGGTCACCGCGGGGTGCAGGTCCTGCACCGGGCATACCCACGTGTCGGCGTCGGCGCCGACCTGCGCACCGGAACGGATGTCCTTGACCTCGTCGCCGCCGGTCTCCCGGTCAGCCCCCGGGAACCAGACGTACGGGACGCCCCGCCGTTCCGCATACCGGATCTGCTTGCCGAACCTGTCGGCCTGGGGCGCCACCTCGCAGGCGACGCCGCGGCGGCGGAGGGCCGCGGCGACCCCGACGGACCGGGCGCGGTCCTCGTCGTTGGTCACCGCGACGAGCACCGCGGACGGCGTTGAGCGTGACGCGACGACCAGACCCTTGCCGAGCAGCAACCCGAGGATGCGCGAGACGCCGATGGAGATCCCCACGCCCGGGTAGGTCGACCGTCCGTCGGAGGCGAGCGCGTCGTAGCGGCCGCCGGAGCAGAACGACCCCCACGACTCGAAGCCGAGCAGCTGGGTCTCGTAGACCGTGCCGGTGTAGTAGTCGAGGCCGCGGGCGATCCTGAGGTCGGCGACGATCCGGCCCGGGGCCTGCGCCGCGCCGGCGGCGATGACGTCGGACAGGGCCGCGAGCCCGTCGTCGAGCGTCGGGTGCTCCACCCCGAGGGCGCGCACCCGGTCGACGAACGACAGGTCGCCGCTACAGATCCCCGCGAGGGACAGGCACTGCTGAGCCTGGGCCTCCGTGGCGCCCGCCTCGAGCAGCATGGCCGTGACCTTCTCGGCGCCGACCTTGTCGAGCTTGTCGACGATGCGCAGCGTCTCGACCACGCCGACGGTCTCGGCCAGGCCGATGGCGGTGTAAAAGCCCTCGGGGATCTTGCGGTTGTTCGCCTGGATCACGAACTCCCCCACCGGAAACCGGGTGAACACGTCGGCGACGACGAGGGGCATCTCAGCCTCGAAGTGCCCGGCCAGCTCCCCCACGTCGACGACGTCGATGTCGGCCTGGGTGAACTCGCGGTAGCGGCCCTCCTGCGGGCGCTCGCCGCGCCATGCCTTCTGGATCTGGTAGCGCCGGAACGGGAACTGCAGCCGGCCGGCATTCTCGAGCACGTAGCGCGCGAACGGCACCGTGAGGTCGAAGTGCAGCCCCCACCGGGCGTCGTCGGTCGCAGCATCGTCACCCCCGGCGAGGCGGGACACGGCGTAGATCTCCTTGTCGGCGTCCTCGCCCTGCGCGCTCAACCGGTCGATGGGCTCGATGGACCGCGTCTCGACGGAGGAGAAGCCGTGCAGCTCGAAGGTCTCGCGGATGACGTCGAGGAACCGCTGCTCCACGATGCGGTCGGCGGGCAGGTATTCGGGGAACCCGCTGATGGGGGTGACCCGGTCGCTGCGGGGCGTCGGGCTGCTCATGTCGTCAATCCTTGCAGGAACGGGTTGTCGGCCCGTTCGCGCCCGATGGTCGTGCTGGCTCCGTGGCCGGGCAGGACGAGCGTCTCGTCCGGCATCGGCAGGACGACGTCGCGCAGCGAGCGGGTCATCGCGTCGCCGTCACCGCCGGCGAGGTCGGTGCGTCCGACCGAGCCGGCGAACAACACGTCTCCGCTGAGGCAGGTGGCGACCAGGCCGGAGGAACGGCCCAGCTGGTCGGGCAGCTCGGGCAGGGTGAAGACGACGGACCCCTCGGTATGCCCGGGGGCATGCCGTACGCCGACCTCGAGTCCGGCCAGGGTCAGGGTCTGCGCATCGGTGAGGGCGACGACGTCCTCCGGCTCGGTCCACGTCACGCGCTGCCCGAACTGCTGCTCCAACATGGCCACCATCCCGCCGCCGAGCATGGCGACCGGGTCTCGGAGTCGGTAGCGGTCGTCGCCGTGGATGTAGGCCGGGATGACGGCCCCCGTGGTCCCACCGCACACCGGAGTCACGGCATACACGTGGTCGAGGTGTCCATGGGTGAGCAGGACGGCGGCCGGGCGCAGCCCGTTGTCGCGGCACACCTCGGCAACCCGGTCCTCCACGCCGACGCCGGGGTCGACGACGAGGCACTCCTCACCGGGGCCGGTCGCAAGGACGAAGCAGTTCGTGCCGAAAGCGGCCGCGGGGAACCCGATCGTCAGCACGCTGCGAGCGTAGCCGGGGAGGCCAACCGTCACGCAGTCGTGACCGCAGGTGCACCCGACCCCCTGAGCCGTTGCCTAGACTGACCCACGGTCCGTGGGCCCTTCGGTAGCCTCGTGCGTTCGCGTGTGCTGGCGTACGGGTGGTACGCGTTGGGAGGTGTCGTTGACCAAGAGCAGGATCGCGCTCGGGAACGACGGCGCTGGGAGAAGCGCGAGCAACGGCTCGCCGAGAGAAGGGCACAGTCGGTGCGTGACAAGCAGGCCATCCTGGCCGTCGTCGGAGTCCTCGTGGTGGTGATCGGCTTCGTCTTCCTGGCCAACGTGCTCACCAACCGCACGGATGCCACGCCCTCCGCGACGCCGACCTCGGCCGCGACGGGCGACCCCACCTCCGACTCGACCGCCTCGGCCACCCCGACGGTGAGCCCATCCGTGCTGGCCGGCTGCAGCACCCCGCCGGCGAACCAGACCGCGGTGAAGAAGCCCACCGGCCAGCCCGACGTCGAGGCGGCCAAGGGCAAGACCTACGTGGCGACCGTCAAGACGACCTGTGGCGACATCAGCATCGACCTCAACGGCGTGGCCGCGCCGGCCGCGGTGGCCTCCTGGATCCTGCTGGCCAAGGACGGCTACTGGGCGCCGAGCCCCTGTCACCGGCTGACGACGGAGGGCATCTTCGTCCTTCAGTGCGGTGACCCGACGGGCAC
>JALZBI010000074.1 GCA_030947565.1 Actinomycetota bacterium | reverse complement strand
GGTCGGAGTCGAACTCCCACATCTGGCGGTACTGCTTGTAGAGGGCGTTCATGTCCTTGACCAACGCGTGCACGCGGTAGTGCGCCGGCTGGTCGAGCAGCCACCAGTCGAGGCTTCGCCCATCGGCCCACTCCGACTCCTGGGCGAACTCGCACCCCATGAAGATCAGCTGCTTGCCGGGGTGGCTCCACATGTAGGCGAGGAACGCCCGCAGGGTCGCCAGCTGCTCCTCGCGGCTGCCGCCGGCCTTGCGCAGCAGTGAGCCCTTGCCGTGCACGACCTCGTCGTGGCTGATCGGCAGGACGAAGTTCTCGCTGAACGCATACATCAGGGCGAAGGTCATCGAGCTGTGGTGGTACTGGCGGAAGATCGGGTCCTGGCCGAGGTAGCGCAGGGCGTCGTTCATCCAGCCCATGTTCCACTTGAAGCCGAAGCCCAGACCGCCCTTGGCCGTCGTCGCGGTGACGCCGGACCACGACGTCGACTCCTCGGCGATGCTGACGATGCCCGGGACCTTGCGGTATGCCGTGGCGTTGGTCTCCTGCAGGAGCCGCACCGCCTCGAGGTTCTCGCGACCGCCGTAGGAGTTCGGCACCCACTCACCGGGCTGCCGGGAGTAGTCGAGGTAGAGCATCGACGCGACGCCGTCGACGCGGATGCCGTCGGCGTGGAACTCCTCGAACCAGTAGAGGGCGTTGGCGACGAGGAAGTTGCGCACCTCGTTGCGGCCCAGGTCGAAGATGAACGACCCCCACTCGGGGTGCCACCCCTTTCGCGGGTCGGGGTGCTCGTAGAGCGCCTGGCCGTCGAACCTGGCGAGCGCCCATTCGTCGGTGGCGAAGTGGCCCGGCACCCAGTCGAGGATGACGCCGATGCCGGCCTGGTGCATCCGGTCGACGAGGTAGCGGAAGTCGTCAGGGGAGCCGAACCGCGACGTGGGGGCGTAGTAGTTCGTCACGTGGTAGCCCCACGAGGGCACGAAGGGGTGCTCCATCACAGGCATGAGCTCGACATGGGTGAACCCGAGGTCGCGCACGTAGTTGACGAGGTGCTCGGCCAGGTCGACATAGCTGAGGCCCTGGCGCCACGACCCGAGGTGCACCTCGTAGACGCTCATGGGGCCGTTGTGCGGGTTGTTGTCGGCCCGGTCCTGCATCCATGCGCCGTCGTTCCACTCGTAGTCGGACTCGGTGACGATGGCGGCCTGCTTGGGGGCGACCTCGGTGCGCTGGGCCATGGGGTCGGTATGCGCGACGACCGGGCCGTCCGCCGCGCGGATGGCGTACTGGTAGTTCATCCCTGGGGCTGCGCCGGGGATGAACAGCTCCCACACCCCGCTCTGGCCGAGGCTGCGCATCGGGTGGGACATCCGGTCCCAGCCGTTGAAGTCGCCGATGAGGTGCACCGCCGCCGCGCGGGGCGCCCACACGGCGAAGGACACACCGCGCACCTCGCCGAGCGGGCCGTCGTACTGGTGCACGTGGGCGCCGAGCACGGTCCACAGCTTCTCGTGGCGCCCCTCGTTGAACAGGTGCAGGTCGACGGGGCCGAGGGTCGGCGCGAACCGGTAGGGGTCGTCCTGCTCGTGCTCCACGCCGTCGTCGTAGGCCACCAGGAGGCGGTAGTCGGAGGTGCTCCTGAGGTCGGGCGCGGTGCCGGACCACACCCCGTCGCTGACGTGGCTGAGACCCATGACCGTGTCGTCCGCCAGGCGGGCTCGCACGGTGCGGGCCAGAGGCCGGAAGGCGGTGATGGTGAGGCCGCCGGGGCCGAGGTGGTGGCCGAAGAAGTCGTGGGGCTGGCCGTTGCGGCCCTCGAGGAAGGCCCGGAGCGGGGCCTCGTCGCCGATCCCGACAGTGGTGCGGACGGTCTTCATGAGACACCCTTCGTGGTGGCGACGCCTGGCTGGGAGCGCTGGTGGGCGGCGGTGTCGGCGACCAGCCGGGCGACCGCGGCGGACGGGATGCCCACCCAGTCGGGCCGGTTGCGCACCTCGTAGATGATCTCGTAGAGCGCCTTGTCGAGCTCCAGCGCCCGAAGGGCCGGGGCCTGCGCGACGAGGTCGATCCCGCTGACCGCGGTGTAGCCGTCGAGGAACGCCTGCTGGGTGGAGCGCACCCACTCGCGGGACGAGCGCCCTGGGCGGCTCAGCTCGACCGAGCCTCCGGCGTAGTCGAACGAGCGCAGCATTCCCGCCACGTCCCGCAGGGCGAGGTCGGGGCGGGTGCGTTCCGGCAACGGGCGCAACGGCTCGCCCTCGAAGTCGACGGCGACCCAGCCGGTGTCGGTGCGCAACACCTGGCCGAGGTGGTAGTCGCCGTGGATGCGCTGAAGGTCGGGCCACGGTGCCGCCGCCAGCCGGTCGAGGGCGCCCTGGATCTCGGCGTTGTCGGCGGCCAGCGCGGGCGCCTCGCCCACGGCGGCGGCGTAGCGCGCACGGATGATCGTCATGAGCTCGCGTCGGACGTCGTCCGTCGCCGGTGTGGTGCCGAGGGTCTCGGCCAGGGACCGGTGTATGCGCGCGGTCGCCTCTCCGAGCTCGCGGGCCTCCCCGGTGAAGTCGGCGTCGTCGGTGGCGGCCCGCAGAGCCACCCGCCAGGCGTCCTCGACGCCGGGGAGGAACCGCTGGGCGAAGGCCAGGTGACCGCGGACCCGTTCGCCGGTCGTGGGGTCCGGCCACTCGGCCGAGACGAAGCCGACGGTGTGGGGGACCTGCGTGGACCCGGCCTCGGTCAAGGCCGACTGCACCACGACGTCGGGGTTCTCGCCGGGGTGCAGGGTGCGGAACACCTTGATGATCACCGGTTCTGCGGCCGCACCCGCGGCGTCGACGACCTGACAGACGACGGAGGTGTTGGACTGCTCGCCCCGCAGGACCGACGACGACGCCAGGGTGACGGGATGCGGGTCGACGGCGTGCCGCTGCACGGTCGGGTCGGGTGTGTCGCTCGGCCGCTGTGCCTGGGGCACGGCTCGCCCCTGGATGAGCTCCAGCAGCTGCCCAGCGAAGACCGGGTCGTGCGGACCGTCGTAGACCCAGCGTGGCCCGAGCACCCCGTGCTCGGTCGTGCCCACCAGCGCCGTCTCGGCCCCGGCGAGCGGAGCCCCCCGGTAGGTCAGCGGCACCTGGTAGACGACCGGCGCGCGCCCGGAGTCGTCGGCGACGACCATGACCTCGATCCCGACCTCGCCGGTCGGGTCGTCGAGCCGGTAGCCCCCCAGGGGGCGCAGGGTCGGCGTGCCTCCCTTGCCGGCATACCAGCGCTGCGACGGAAGCCAGGCGGTGAGCAGCTCAAGCTTGCCGGGAGTCAGCGTCGTCCGGTGGATCTCAGCCACGGGGGGTCCCGGAACCGGACGAGAACGCGGCGTTGCCCGCCCCGCCCGCCCCACCATGGGCGAGGTCGCCGCGCACCTGCAGCCAGAAGAAGTCGCGCGACCCGAGGGTGATGACGACGCTGGCGTCGTCGCCCACCTTGGGGAAGCCCTGTCCGCCGAAGAGGTCGACGAGCTGGGCACCCGCATACGGCGGCGGCAGCTGGATCGTCGTGGCCTGGGGCCGCGACGCGAGGTTGTTGACGCACAGCACGGTCTGGCTCGCGGACGCGTCGGTGCCGACCGGCCGGTCACCCTCGACGTGCCGGATGAAGGTCAGCACCGCGTCGTTCTCCGATGGGCAGACGAGGAAGTCGCCCAGGCCGAACACCCGGTGCCGGCTGCGGACGGCCAGCATGCCGCGCACCCAGTGCAGCAGCGACGACGAGTGCGCCATCTGCGCCTCGACGTTGATGGTGTTGTAGTGGTAGACGAGGCTGGAGATGACGGGCAGATAGAGCTTTCCGGGGTCGACGGACGAGAACCCCGCGTTGCGGTCGGGGGTCCACTGCATCGGGGTGCGCACTGCGTCGCGGTCGGTGAGCCAGATGTTGTCGCCCATGCCGATCTCGTCGCCGTAGTAGAGGCACGGCGACCCGGGCAGGGACAGCAGCAACGCGTGGATGAGCTCGATCTCCGGGCGGCTGTTGTCCAGCAGCGGGGCCAGCCGCCGCCGGATGCCCACGTTGGCCCGCATCCGCGGGTCCGGCGCGTACCAGCCGTACATGGCCGCCCGCTCCTCCGGGGTGACCATCTCGAGGGTCAGCTCGTCGTGGTTGCGCAGGAAGGTGCCCCACTGGGCGCCCGGGGGGATCGCTGGTGTGTCGGCCAGCACGTCGATGATCGGCGCGGCCTTCTCCTCGCGCAGGGAGTAGTAGAGCCGCGGCATCACGGGGAAGTGGAAGCACATCTGGGCCTCGGGCGCCTCGGCCGTCCCGAAGTAGTCGACGACCTCGGCGGGCGGCTGGTTGGCCTCGGCGAGCAGCACCCGGCCGGGGTACTCCTTGTCGACCATCGCCCGCAGCGCGGCGAGGAACTGGTGCGTCTTCGGCAGGTTCTCGCAGTTGGTGCCCTCCTCCTCGAAGAGGTAGGGGACCGCGTCGAGCCGAAAACCGTCGATGCCGAGGTCCATCCAGAACCGGACGACGTCGAACATCTCCTCCTGGACCCGCGGGTTCTCGAAGTTGAGGTCCGGCTGGTGAGAGAAGAAGCGGTGCCAGAAGAACTGCCGCCGCACCGGGTCGAACGTCCAGTTCGACACCTCGGTGTCCACGAAGACGATTCGCGCCTCGCTGTAGGGCGCGTCGGTGTCGGACCACACGTAGTAGTCGCCGTAGGGGCCGTCGGCCTCGGCCCGGCTCAGCTGGAACCACGGGTGCTGGTCGGACGTGTGGTTCATGACGAGGTCGGTGACGATGCGGATGCCGCGGGCGTGCGCCTGCGAGACCAGCTCGATGAACTCGGGCAGCGTGCCGAACTCGGCGAGCACCGCCTTGTAGTCGGCGATGTCGTAGCCACCGTCGCGCAGCGGCGACGCGTAGAACGGCGGCAGCCACAGGCAGTCGATCCCCAGCCACTGCAGGTAGTCGAGCCGGTCGATGAGGCCCCCGAAGTCACCGCCGCCACTGCCCTTGGAGTCGCCGTAGGCGCGGACCAGCACCTCGTAGAACACCGCCGTGCGGTACCAGTGCGGGTCGTGCCGCAGCCCGGGCTGCGACAGGTTGAGTCCTTGCACGGCTCAGATGCTCCTGACCTCGATGATGTGCACAGGCTGGGTCTCCGGCCCGAGCCGGGCGAACGAGTGCTCCTGCCAGATCCAGGTCTGCTCCGACACCAGGTCGCGGGCCCGGAACTGGTCGTTCCAGCCCAGACCGAGCGCCGGCATATCGAGGTGCACCCACGTCGCCCTCGTCGCGTGCGGGTCCAGGTTGGCGACGACGAGGATGGTGTCCCGTCGCCCGTCCCCGTCCCGACCGGCTCTGGTCTTGGAGAACACGATGACGTTCTCGTCGTCGGCGCTGTGGAACGTGATGTTGCGCAGCCACCGTAGAGACGGGTGCGCCTTGCGGATGGTGTTGAGCATCGTGAGGTAGCCCGACAGGCTCTGGCCCTCCAGGGAGCCACCCGCCTCGTAGTCCTGCCACCGCCGGTCCTTGTACTCGTACTTCTCGTTGTCGACCTGTTCCTCGGCCCCCTGCCGCGCGACGTGCTCCATGAGCTCGTAGCCGGCGTAGATGCCGTAGGTCGGCACCATCGTCGCGGCCAGGGCCGCGCGCAGCTTCCAGGCGGTGGGCCCGCCGTACTGCATGTAGGGCGTGAGGATGTCGTGCGTCGTCGGCCAGAACGATGGACGCATGTATGCCGCGGCGTCGCCGGAGAGCTCGCGCAGGTACTCCTCGAGCTCCCACCGCAGGTTGCGCCACGCGTAGTACGTGTAGGACTGCTGGAACCCGGCCTTGGCCAGGCTGTGCATCATGGCCGGCTGGGTGAACGCCTCGGACAGCCAGATGATCTCGGGGTGGTCCTTGGCCACGTCGGCGATCAGCCACTGCCAGAACTGGACCGGCTTGGTGTGCGGGTTGTCGACGCGGAACAGCGTGACGCCGTGGTCGACCCAGACCTGCACGACCCGGCGCATCTCGGCGTAGGCGCCGGCCGGGTCGTTGTCGAAGTTGAGTGGGTAGATGTCCTGGTACTTCTTGGGCGGGTTCTCCGCGTAGGCGATGGTGCCGTCGGCGCGGGTCGTGAACCACTCGGGGTGGGTCTGCACGTAGGGATGGTCGGGCGAGGCCTGCAGGGCGATGTCGATCGCCACCTCGAGCCCGTTGCGTCGGGCCGCGCTGACGAAGACGTCGAAGTCGTCGAAGGTGCCGAGGTCCGGGTGCAGGGAGTCATGGCCGCCAACGGGGGAGCCGATGGCATACGGACTGCCCGGGTCGCCGTCCTGCGTGGTAAGGCTGTTGTTCCTGCCCTTGCGGGCCGTGGTGCCGATCGGGTGCACCGGCGTGAGGTAGACGACGTCGAAGCCCATGGCCGCGACGGCCCGCAGCCGCTCGGCCGCCGTGCGCAGCGTGCCGGTGCGCCACCGCCCGGTTTCGGGGTCGCAGTGCGCGCCTTCGGAGCGGGGGAAGATCTCGTACCACGCACCGAACAGGGCGAGCTCGCGCTCGACGAGCAGCGGGTATGCCGGGCTGGGGCTCACCATCTCCCGGAACGGGCGACGGGTGAACCAGTCCTGCATCTCGCCAGACGTCGCGGCGTGCAGCCGGTCGACCGCGGGTCGGCTCGTGTTGCGCAGGGTGGTGACTGCCTGGTGGATGAGGTTCGGCTCGCCGTTCACGGGCGACCCGGTGGATCCGCCGAGGGAGCGCTCGAGCATTCGCGCGCCCTCCTCCAGCATCAGCTCGGCGTCGATGTCGGCCTCGACCTTGATCGTCGCGTCGTGCACCCACGTGGCCCAGGGGTCGGACCAGCCCTCGACGCGGTAGGTCCACCAGCCGGGTCGGTCGGCGACGACCGGCGCGCGCAACCAGCTGAGGCCGGCGTTCTCGACCACCATCGGGAAGTGATGGTCGACGCCGTCCGGGTCGGTCAGCACCGCGGTGGCGTTGACCGCGTCGTGGCCCTCGCGGAACACCTGCGCGGAGACGGTGAACTCCTCGTGCTCGACGGACTTGGCCGGCCTCGTGCCGCCGTCGACGAGGGGCCGGACGTTCTGCACCGGGATCCGTCCGAACGGCAGGACTCCGGTCGGCAGAGTGGCGTGCAGCAGGTCGAGGGGCGTCGAGGTCGCCTCCGGGCTGGGGGCGGTCGCGACACTCTCGGCGCCGGCGACCTCGGTGTCAAGGGCGGCGGCCGAGCCGGTGGCGCCCGGTTCGACGGTCATGGTGGGGCCAACGCGGCGAGGGGCGGGAGTGGGGATCGGGGACGTGGTTGCAGCGGCGTCGGGTGCAGTCACACGCCCGACGCTACTCGGTGCCGGACAGGGGCGACCACCTGCGACCCGTCGCGTCTCGCGGAGCGCGCACGGGGGGTGAAACCGCCGCAAGAACCCAGCACGACACCCGCTAGAGTCGGCGCGATCACGGCCCCGCCCCTGGCACCAGGGCACGCAAGGCACACCCTGAGCGAAGGAGACCGCCTTGGCGGACACGATGAGCCCCACGGACTCACACGCGGACGCGGCCCCGGCGCCGGAGCGTTCTCCCGGCGGCCTGGACAGCCACGACCGCTCGGCGCCGAAGCACACAGTCGAAGGCTTCGTCAGCGACTTCATGCGCGAGCTCAACTACGGGCAGGGCGTCCGGCTGGCTCGAGCCTCGGTCAACGACCAGTACCTCGCGCTGGCCCGCACCGTCCGGCACCACCTCCAGGCGCGCTGGATGTCGACGCTGGCCAAGCAGTGGGACATGCAGGCCAAGACCGTCTGCTATCTCTCCGCCGAGTACCTCCTCGGTCGCCAGCTCGACAACTCCCTGCTCGCCGCCGACATGGATGACATCGTCGAGGAGGGCCTCGGCCAGCTCGGCATGTCGCTGTCCACGCTGCGCGGGCAGGAGATCGAACCCGGCCTGGGCAACGGCGGGCTCGGCCGGCTCGCGGCCTGCTTCATCGACTCGCTGGCGACGATGTCCGTGCCGTGCGTCGGCTACGGCATCCGCTACGAGTACGGCATCTTCCGGCAGGAGTTCGTCGACGGCTGGCAGGTCGAGCAGTCCGACCCGTGGCTACAGCTGGGCAACCCGTGGGAGTTCCCCCACCCGGAGAACTCGGTCCGGGTGCAGTTCGGCGGTCGCACGGAGAAGTACGAGGAGCAGGGCCGCGAGCGGACCCGGTGGCTGCCGGACTGGGACGTCCTCGGCGTGCCCTACAACTACATGGTCCCCGGTTACCGCAACGGGCGCGTCAACACGCTGCGACTGTGGAGCGCCCGGGCGACGCAGGCCTTCGACCTGGCGGAGTTCAACTCCGGCGACTACGTCGAGGCGGTGCGCAACCAGACGTTCGCCGAGAAGATCTCGATGGTCCTCTACCCCGAGGACTCGACGCCACAGGGCAAGGAGCTGCG
>JALZBI010000378.1 GCA_030947565.1 Actinomycetota bacterium | reverse complement strand
CCGGTGCTGCTATGGACGGCGGGGACTGGCGCGCTCACCCGTTGCCGTTGTCGACCTGGCGCCCGCTACGCCCCGGACGAGGCGGGGTGCTGCTGGTGGGTGACGCCGCCGGACTGGTGAATCCCCTCACCGGAGAGGGGATCTTCTACGCGGTGGCCACCGGTCTGCTGGCCGGCGCAGCGGCGGCGGCCGCCGTCCGCACGGGCGTCGAGCCCGCGGCGGCATACCGGCATGACGTCCGGCGCCTGCTCGGCGGCCACCTGCGTCACACCGCCCTGGCCGCGCGCCTCAGCCACTCGCCCCGCATCCTGCAGGCCGGCATCGCGGCCGCCGACGCCGACCAGGCGGTCTTCGACGACCTGGTCGAGCTGGGCCTGGCCCGCGGTCGGCTCACCGCCACCGTCGCGCGCGGCCTCGTCCGAGGGCTGGCGCAGGTGCGGGCCGGCGCTCCTGGCCTGGTGCCGGGAGCGCCGCTGTCCTCTTCTTTAGCACCGGGGCGCCACCGCGGTGCCCGCGTCCACCAGGAGGCCTCATGAGGATCGTCAGCGTTCGCGGCGTGGTGCCCGAACACTGCTACGCACAGTCCGACATCACCGACGCCTTCGTCGGCTCCATGCTCGACGGTGACGTCGACCGCGCTCTCGTGGCGCGGTTCCACCGCAACGCCGGGGTACGCACCAGGCACCTCGCCCTCCCGCTGGAGGAGTATGCGCAGGTCCGCGACTTCGGCACGGCGAACGACACCTTCATCCGCGTCGGCACCCAACTGGGCGCCCAGGCCGTGACCGACGCGCTCAAGGCCGCCGGCCTGACGCCGCATGACGTCGACGTCATCGTCTCGGCGACGGTAACCGGTTTCGCCGTGCCGACCCTGGACGCCCGCATCGCGGCCCTGCTGGGCTTTCGTGAGGACGTGGTCCGTATGCCGTTGGTCGGGCTCGGGTGCGTCGCCGGCGCTGCGGGGGTGGCCCGGGTCAACGACTACCTGCTGGGCCACCCCGACCAGGTCGCGGTGTTCGTCGCGGTTGAGCTGTGCTCGCTGACCCTGCAGCACGACGACCTGTCGCTGGCGAACCTCGTCGCCAGCGGGCTTTTCGGGGACGGGGCAGCCGCGGTGGTCGCCGTCGGCAACGAGCGTGGCGCCCTGAGCAGCGGTGGATCGCCCGATCCGCAGCCTGAGGTCGTTGCGACCCGAAGTCGTCTCTATCCCGACTCGGAGCGAACCATGGGCTGGGACGTCCGCGCGACGGGACTACGAATCGTACTGGACAGCAACGTTCCTGACGTGGTCCGGCGTTACGTGGGTGATGACGTGGCCGCGTTTCTCTCGGACAACGGGCTGTGCCGCGACGACGTGGAGTGGTACGTCGCGCACCCTGGCGGCCCGAAGGTCCTCGAGGCCTTGGCCGACGCGCTCGAGGTCCCGCGTGCGGCCCTGGGTGTGACGTGGGACAGCCTGGCGAGGGTCGGGAACCTGTCGTCGGCGTCCGTGCTCCACGTGCTGGCCGACACCCTGGCCGACCATCCCCCGCCCCCAGGATCGTTCGGGCTCATGCTCGCCATGGGCCCTGGGTTCTGCTCGGAACTGGTGCTGCTCAGAGCGCCGGGGGCACCCGGGTCATGAGCTCCCAGGCCTGGTTCACGCTGTTGATCGTCGCCGTCGCGCTTGAACGAGGTGTCGAGCTGGTGACCTCCAGGCGCAACGCCCGCTGGAGTCTGGCGCAGGGCGGCGTGGAGACCGGTCGCCTTCACTATCCGCTGATGGTGGCGCTGCACACCGCGTTCCTCGTCGGCGTGTTGCTCGAGGTGTGGCTGCGACGGCCGGACTTCCTGCCCGCCCTGGGGTGGCCGATGCTGGTCCTCGTGGTGGCCGCCCAAGCGCTGCGTTGGTGGTGCATAGGCAGTCTTGGCCAGCACTGGAACACACGGGTCATCGTCATTCCCGGCGTCCGTCCGGTGCGCCGAGGCCCCTACCGGTTCCTGGCCCACCCGAACTACCTGGCGGTCGTCGTCGAAGGCGTTGCCCTCCCTCTGGTGCACTCGGCCTGGATCACGGCTGTGGCGTTCACGGTGGCTAACGCCGTACTGCTGAGAACCCGTCTCCAGGTCGAGAACGATGCTCTGGCAACACTTCCCACCCTGCGACGGGCGGTCTCGTGAGCCGTCCAGACCTCCTCGTGGTCGGTGCCGGGCCGGCCGGCCTGTCTACCGCGCTCCTGGCCGCCCGCGCGGGTCTGGGCGTCACGGTCCGCGACCCTCGAGCCGGCACCCTGGACAAGGCTTGCGGCGAGGGGCTGATGCCGGGCGCGTTGAGCCGGCTACAGCACCTCGGGGTCGACCCTCCGGGCCACGCCCTGGCCGGGATCCGCTACCTGTCGGTCCGTTCCGGAGGGGAGCTCTGCGTCGCGGAGGCGTCGTTCCGGGCCGGACCCGGGCGGGGCGTGCGGCGCACGGTCCTGCAGTCGGCCCTTGTGGCGGCGTGTTCAGACGCGGGTGTCGACGTCCAACGGGTCGCGGTGCGTGACGTCCGGCCGGGGTCGGACAGCGTCGTTGTCGACGGCGACGACTTCGGCTACGTCATCGCCGCCGACGGGCTGCACTCACCGGTACGCAGGACGCTGGGCCTCGAGGCCCGACCCGGGCCGCTACGGCGGTGGGGGCAGCGGCGCCACTTCGCGGTGCGACCGTGGACGGCGTTCGTGGAGGTGCACTGGTCGCCGCGCGCGGAGGCATACGTCACGCCCGTGGGCCCGGGACTGGTCGGGGTTGCGATCCTGTCGCGCGAGCGGCGCGCATACGAGGAGCACCTGTCCGACTTCCCCGAGCTGCGCGACCGGGTGGCCGGTGCCTCCGCCGGCCCGGTGCTCGGTGCGGGGTCGTTGCGCCAGCGCACCCGGGCGCGGACCGCCGGACGGGTGCTCCTGGTCGGTGACGCCGCCGGATATGTCGACGCGCTGACCGGCGAGGGGATCGCCCTCGCGATCACGCAGGCCGAGTCCGCAGTGGCCGCGGTGAGGGAGGGCAATCCTGGCCGGTACGAACGCGAATGGCCGTCCCTGACCCGGCGGTACCGGTGGCTGACCTTGGGCCTGGTGCAGGCCACCCGCCAGCCCCGGGTGCGCTCGGCCCTGGTGCCCCTGGCCCGTCGGCTACCG
>JALZBI010000377.1 GCA_030947565.1 Actinomycetota bacterium | reverse complement strand
GCCGACAACCTGGGCCCCCGGACGGGGGCCCGCGTCATGGACCTGGGGTGTGGCTCGGGCGCGTCGACGCGTGCCTCGTCGGCGCGCTGAGCAGGGGCGGCATCGTCGGCACGGTGGTCGGTGTCGACGGGTCGACCGGGATGCTCGCGCGGGCCCGCGCGAAGAGCTGGCCGGTGGGCACCCGCTTCGTGCAGGGCCGCGCCGAGGCGCTGCCGTTGGTCTGCGCCGAGGCCGGCCTCGACGCGCCGCTCGACGGGGTGTTCGCGGCCTACCTGCTGCGCAACGTGCCCGACCGCGACGCCCTGCTCCGGTCAATCTTGGCCCAGCTGCGGCCGGGTGGCGTGCTCGTCGTGCACGAGTACTCCGTCGCCGGCCGCCCGACCGCGGAGGCGGTGTGGACGGCCGTATGCCGCGGGGTGGTCGTCCCGCTCGGCTGGCTCACCTCCGGCCGCACCCGGCTCTACCACTACCTGTGGCGCAGCGTCTTGGAGATGGACAGCGTCGAGACGGTGATGCAGCGGATGCTCGACGCCGGGTTCGAGGACGTCCGCACCCGGACGGTCCGTGGCTGGCAGCGCGGCATCATCCACACGTTCCACGCACGTAAGCCCGAATGACGGTGCTACGGGCCAGTCGTCGTCCGTGGGTGCCCGGTGCGGACCCCCGCGCCGTCCGCCATCCGCCGCCCGCTCCTGTCTCGCATCTCCCCTGGCCTGAGCGGCCCACCGCCGTCGTGGTCGGCGGCGGCATTGCCGGGTTGACGGCCGCCACCGCGCTCGCCGAGCGCGGGGTCGCCGTCACACTCGTCGAGGCCGAGCCGACCCTCGGCGGGCGGGTGCGGGCCTGGCCGGTCGAGGTCGGCGGTGAGCCGACGACGATGTCGCGCGGTTTCCATGCGTTCTTCCGTCAGTACTACAACCTGCGGGCCCTGCTGCGGCGCGCCGACCCGGCGCTGTCCCGGCTACGAGCGGTCGACGACTACCCGCTCGTGCTGGCCGGCGGGCACACCGACTCGTTCGCCGGGCTGCCGACCACGCCCCCGCTGAACCTCCTGGCCTTCGTCGCCCGGAGCCCCAGCTTCACCGCTCGCGACCTCACCCGCGTCGACGTGGACGCCGCCCTCGGACTGCTCGACGTCGAGTTCCCGGGCACCTTCACCGACTACGACGGACGGTCGGCCTCCGAGGTGCTCGACGCGCTTCGCTTCCCTACGGGCGCAAGGCATCTCGCGCTCGAGGTGTTCGCCCGGTCGTTCTTCGCCGACCCCCAGGAGTTCTCCGGCGGCGAGCTGGTGGCCATGTTCCACACCTACTTCCTCGGCAGCTCAGAGGGGCTGCTCTTCGACGTACCAGACGACGACTACGACTCCACGCTGTGGGCGCCTCTCGGTCGCTACCTGCACGGGCTGGGGGTCGAGGTGCGTATGCCGGTGCGGGTGGTCGGGCTGTCCGAGTCGGGGGACGGGATCGCGGTGCACCTCGACGACGGGTCGGTGCTCGAGGCCGACGGTGCTGTCCTGGCCACGGACCAGGGACCGTTGCAGCGGCTCGTGCAGGCCTCGCCGTGGCTGGGTGACGCGGAGTGGCGGGGACGGGTGGTGGACCGCCGTTCGGCGCCGCCGTTCGCGGTGTGGCGGCTGTGGTTCGACCGGCCGGTCACGCCGGACACGCCGCCCTTCCTCGCCACGAGCGGGTTCGGACCGCTCGACAATGTCTCGGCGGTGCACCTGTTCGAGGACGGTGCGGCGCGGTGGGCGCAGGCGCGGGGCGGGGGCGTCGTGGAGATGCACGCATACGCGCTCCCTGCGGAGACCGGCGAGGACGCACTCCGCGACTCGTTGCGTCGTGAGCTGTTCGGCCTGCACCCGGAGCTCGCCGCTGCTGGGGTGATCCACGAGGAGTGGCTCCTGCGGGACGACTGCCCGCTGGTCGGCACCGACCCGTGGGCCCGACGGCCCGGGGTGGAGACACCGGACCCACGGGTGACGTTGGCGGGCGACGGAGTTCGCTGCAGCTACCCGGTGGCACTCATGGAGCGGGCGGCCACGACCGGGTGGATGGCGGCTAACGCTCACCTGTCGCGGTGGGGACGGCCCGGCCATGAGGTCTGGACGGTGCCCATGCAGGGGCGCCATGGCGTCGTGAAACCCCTGCGGCGAGCGGCGGCCCGCCTACAGGGGTGACGACTGGACCTGGCAGTGGGTGACCTTGCCGCTGGGTGCCCTGGTGGAGACGCCGATGCAGGTGTTCTGGCCGCCGCCGCCGTCGAACACCTGGCTGTCACCTTGGGGGTCGGTGAGCGTGTCGTTGCCGGAGCCGCCGCGGAGCGTGTCGTTGCCGGCTCCGCCCAGGAGCGTGTCGTTGCCGGAGCCGCCGCGGAGCGTGTCGTTGCCGGCTCCGCCCAGGAGCTGGTCGTCACCCGAGCCGCCGTTGAGGACGTCGTCGCCACCTCCGCCGCAGATGACGTCGTTGCCGGCCGGCGGTAGCGGCGCAGCCGTGTAGCTGAAGGGCACCCCGTTGCTGGTGCCGGTCGCGGTGGTGACGGTCACCTGGACGGTCCCCGTCCCCGGTGGAGCGATGGCGTAGCAGGTGGTGCGGGACGAACACCCGACCACCCGGGCAGCGGGGGCCGCCCCGAAGTGGACCGACGTCGCACCGACCGCGAAGTTGTCACCGTTGAGGGTGACCTCGATCCCGCCGGCGGCCGGCCCCTGGTTCGGGCTGATGGAGGTCAGGACCGGAAGGGCGATGTAGACGAAGGTGAGGTCATTCGTGCTGGTCTGGCCGTTCACCGTCACGCGCACCGGCGCCGAGCCGGTCCCAGGCGGGCTGGTCGCCGTGCATAGATGGCTCGAGGAGCAGCTGACCGCCGTCGCGGGCCGATCGCCGAAGGTGACGACCGTGGGGCCGGCCGGGCCGCTCAGGTGATCGCCGTGGATGGTGACGACGGTGCCGCCCGACCCCGGCCCGGTCTGCGGCTCGAGGTGGCTCAGGTGCGGTGCGGGATCAAGGCTGTAGGTGATCGTGACCCGGCCGTTCCCCTCCCGCGCGCCCGTCGAGTAGACGGTGCCCGCCGGGCCAAAGCCGCTGCCCCCGCCGCCGCCGTACGGGCCCGGGGTGAACCCGTTCCCGCCGCCGCCACCGCCGTAGCACCCGCCGCCGCCGCCGCCC
>JALZBI010000376.1 GCA_030947565.1 Actinomycetota bacterium | reverse complement strand
GCCGTGGTCACCGGCGACGGAACCCGCGTGGGAGAGGTCAGCGCTCTGCAGATCGGCGCCGCCCAGGACCTGCTCGTCGTGGCGCTGGATACCGGCGGCACGGCATACCTGCCGTTCGTCGAGGCCATCGTGCCTGAGGTCGACGTGCTGGGGGGCCGAGTCGTCGTCGACCCGCCCGACGGCCTGCTCGAGCTCAACGCCTGAGACGGTCGGGCGAACCGGTATGCGCGTCGACGTCCTGACGATCTTCCCCGACTACCTCGCCCCGCTCGACCTGTCGCTCATCGGCAGGGCGCGACGGCAGGGGCTGCTGGACCTGCGTGTCCACGACCTGCGGGAGCACACCCGTGACCGGCACCGCACGGTCGACGACACTCCCTACGGCGGGGGCGCCGGCATGGTCATGCGCCCCGAACCCTGGGGCGAGGCGCTCGACGCCGTCGTCGCCTCAGGTGTGGGTGCCCCGCACCTGCTGGTGCCGAGCCCGGCGGGGGAGCGGTTCACCCAGGCCATGGCCCGGCGCCTGGCCGGCGAGCCGTGGCTGGCGTTCGCCTGCGGGCGCTACGAGGGCATCGACGAGCGGGTCCTGGAGGACTCCGCGGACCGGATGCCGGTGACGCCGGTGTCGCTCGGCGACTACGTGCTCAACGGGGGCGAGGTCGGCGTGCTCGCCATGGTCGAGGCGGTCGCCCGGCTGCTGCCCGGCGTGGTCGGCAACGCGGAGTCCCTGGTCGAGGAGTCTCACGAGGACGGCCTGCTGGAGTACCCCGTCTACACGAAGCCGCCGTCGTGGCGCGGGCGCGATGTGCCTCCGGTGCTCCTCTCCGGCGACCACGGGGCCATCGCTCGCTGGCGCCACGAGCAGCGGTTGACCCGCACCGGGGCGCGCCGGCCCGACCTCCTCCCACCGTCCGCCGGCCTGCTGGCAGACGGGCTCGACGTCGCCCTCGCAACCCGCGGCGACCTGCCGGAGCTGCTGGTGCTTCAACGGGCCTGCTGGGTCGGCGAAGGTCGGTCGGCCGGCTCGTTCGACATCCCGCCACTGGCCGAGACCCTCGACGACCTCGTCGGCTCGCTGGACGGATGGACGAGCTGGGTCGTCCGGTCCGCCGGGCGCCTCGTGGCGGCGGTGCGCGGCCGGATGTCGACCGCTGACCGCCGGACCTGGGAGACCGGCCGCCTCATGGTGGCGCCCGACCTGGCCGGCCGCGGCATCGGGCGGGCGCTGCTCGCCTACTCCGAGTCGGCGGCGCCGGCCGGCACCACCCGGTACTGGGTCAACACCGGCGCCCGCTCGGAGCGCAACCTGCGGATCTACCGCAAGGCGGGCTACCGCCTCCAGGCGGGGGAGGGCCGCTACCCCGGCACCGTCGACCTCGTCAAGCGCGCCGACTGACGATTTCGCTCAGCACCGCCGTCTCTGGCAGAATCTCCAGGTTGCGTCCGGCACCAGACGCGCCCCTGCCACAGGGGGAGTGACCACGAGCGTATGCGTGGTGACGAGGCCGGCCGGCCGCATACCCCCGATCTGACGATCACCACCTCGATCACCCCGCGGTGACCTGTGGCACCACGAGAAAGCGAACCGGTCATGCACAAGCTCGACGCCGTCGACAACGCCTCACTGCGCACCGATGTCCCCGCGTTCCGCGCCGGCGACACCCTCAAGGTGCACGTCAAGGTCGTGGAGGGCACCCGTTCCCGGGTCCAGGTCTTCCAGGGGGTCGTCATCCGGCGCCACGGTGGCGGCATCGGCGAGACGTTCACGGTCCGCAAGGTCTCGTTCGGCGTGGGCGTGGAGCGGACCTTCCCGCTGCACACCCCGATCATCGACCACATCGAGGTCGTGACCCGCGGTGACGTGCGGCGCGCCAAGCTCTACTACCTGCGCGACCTGCGCGGCAAGGCCGCGAAGATCAAGGAGAAGCGCGACGCCGTGCCGGCCAAGGCCGCTAAGCACGCCCGTCCCGCCACCACCGCTCCGCAGGCCGCGAAAACCCCTCAGGACGCCACCGCCGAGTGACGGAGCCGGCTCCACCACCGGGTGCGGTCCGCACCCCGTGGTGGGTCTACCTTGCCGCGGTCGTGACCGTGGTCGTGCTGGTCGTCGGGCTACGACAGCTCCTGGTGCAGTCCTTCTCCGTGCCCAGTGTCTCCATGGAACCGACCATCGAGCCGGGTGACCGGCTGATCGTCAACCGCCTGGTCCGCGGTGCCGGGCTGCACCGGGGCGACATCGTCGTCTTCGACGGCACCGTCGCCTTTCCCGCCAGCGGCCAGGGGAGTGCGGGCGGGGTCGGCACCGACTACGTCAAGCGGGTCATCGGGCTGCCCGGCGACCACGTCGTGTGCTGTGACCCCTCCGGACGGCTGCTCGTCAACGACACGCCGGTGGACGAGCCGTACCTCTGGCCGGGCGACCGTCCCAGCGAGCTGACCTTCGACGTCACCGTCCCGCCCGGCGCCATGTGGGTCATGGGCGACCATCGCAGCGAGTCCGGCGACTCCCGGGCCTACCTCGGACGACCCGGGGGTGGCATGGTGCCGTTAGGTGACGTCATCGGCCAGGCGACGGTGCGATACTGGCCGCCCGGTCGCCTCGGTTCCCTCGGGGGGCCCGGTCCTGTGTCCTTCGTCCCCTCGCCTGCCGGAGCTGGTCAGTGACGTCAACCTCCACGCCCGCGGCGCCTGCGCGCCAGCAGGCTCGCGGCCCGGCTGCGGTATGCCCCTCCGCCGCGGCAGCCCGCCGCGCCCAGGGGGACGCTCGATGAGCGACGAAGCCGCGCGTGGGGTCCGCCGACCGGAGCCCTCCCGCTCCGGCTCCACCGCCCCGGACGACGGCGCGCTCCGACGCGACCAGGGCGAGCGTGACGACCGGGGTTCCCGGGGGTCCCGCCGCGACGAGCGCTACGACGACGGCTACGACGACGCCTACGACGACGGCGAGGAGGAGCCTGCCGAGCCCCGGCCGAGCTTCCTCCAGAACGTCTGGGGTGGCATCAAGGAGATCTTCATCATCGCTGTCATGGCGCTGGTGCTCTCCTTCGTCGTCAAGACCTGGCTGATCCAGGCGTTCTACATCCCGTCGGGCTCGATGGAGGACACCCTCGTCCGCGACGACCGGGTCATCGTCAGCAAGCTCACCCCCGCCCACGTCGACCTCAACCGGG
>JALZBI010000375.1 GCA_030947565.1 Actinomycetota bacterium | reverse complement strand
GGTCGAGGGTGGGCGTCTCGGTCGCGGTCTGGGTGGCGGTCTCCGGCGGCACCCGCCCATTGTCCCGCACCACCGGCATACCGGTCGACGGCGGCAGGCGGCAGGCGGCAGGCGGTCACCGGCCGGGGCGGCGGCTTATTCCCCCTAATAGGAGCGAAACGCGGGTATGAGGGGGAACCGCCGGGGGGGTATGCGTCGCGCCTGCGGGCGGGCGGGCTAGACGCCGCTGTGCTGCTGGGTGACCCAGGAGGCGTGCAGGCGGGCATACACGGCGCCGTCGTCGACCAGCTGGGTGTGCGGGCCGCGTTCGACGATGCGCCCGTCGTCGACGACGATGACCTCATCGGCCGCTTGCGCGGTGGAGAGCCGGTGGGCGATGGCGATCGAGGTGCGCCCTCGGGTGAGGCTGTCGAGCGCGCGCTGGATGCGGACCTCGGTGCTGGGGTCGACGGCCGACGTGGCCTCGTCGAGCACGAGCAGGTCGGGGTCGGCGAGATAGGCCCGGGCCAGGGCGACGAGCTGGCGCTCCCCCGCCGACAGGGACTCGCCCCGCTGCCCGACATCGGTCGCCAGGCCCTGCGGCAGGGTCGCGAGCCACGCGTCCAGGCCGAGCTCGGTCAGGGTGAGCCGCACGTCGTCCTCGGTGGCCTCGGGCGCGGCGTAACGGATGTTGTCGAGCAGCGACGCGTCGAAGAGGAACCCCTCCTGGGGCACGAGGACGATGCGGCTGCGCAGCGAGCCGAACCGCACGGTGCGCAGGTCGACGCCGTCGATCGTGACCGCGCCGGACGTGGGATCCATGAGCCGGGTGAGGAGCTTGGCGAGGGTGGACTTGCCGGAGCCGGTCTCCCCCACCACCGCGACCCGCGTGCGGGGCGCGATGCGCAGCGTCACGTCGTGGAGCACGGTGTCGCCGCCGGGATAGGCGAAGGACACGTCCTCGAACCCCACCGTGATCGGCCCGCGCGGCAGGTCGACCCCGTCGTCGCCGGGGTCGGCGACGTCGGCCCTGGTGTCGATGATGCCGATCACCCGGCGCCACCCGGCGACGGCGTTCTGCATCTCGTTGAGGATCTCGGTGGCCTGCTGAACCGGCATGGTGAACAGGTTGACGAGGAACAGGAACGCCAGCAGCTCACCCAGGGTGAGCCGGCCGTGCACAGCAAGCACGGTACCGACGATGATGACGACCGCCGTGGTGAGCCCCGACACGAGCTGGCCCGTGGTGAACGCCATGACCGCGCGGGTCTGGGCGCCGATAGCCGCCCGGCGGTGGGCCTGGACGGCGACGTCGATGCGCTCGGCGGTGCGGTCCTCCACGCCGTAGGCCCGGATCGTCGACGCACCGACCACCGCCTCGGAGATCGCCGCCAGCATGTCGCCGACCCGCTCGCGAACCTTCGTGTAGGCCCGTCCGACGATGCCCTGGAAGCGGCGGATGATGAAGAACAGCGGCAGGAAACAGATCCAGACCACCGCGGCCAGCGGCGGGCTGTAGATGACCATGAGCACCGTGGCCAGGGTCAGCTGCGCGAGGTTGACCATGAGCATGAGCCCGCCGAACTGGACGAACATCGAGATGGTGTCGACGTCGGACGTCACTCGGGAGACCAGGGACCCACGGCGCTCGGTGTTCTGGCTCAGCATCGACAGGTCGTGGATGTGCCGGAACGCCCGGATCCGCAGGGTCGACAGGCCGTTCTCCGAGGCGGTGAACAGCCGGACGTTGACGAAGTAGGAGCTGACGGCGGTGACGGCGACACCGACCAGAGCGACGAGGACGTAGCGCAGGACGATGCCGGCATCAGGGCCCCCGCCCCCGAGGATCCCCTCGTCGGTGGTGCGCTGCACGACGAAGGGGACCATCACCTTCCCGAGCGTCGACAGCACGGCCAGGGCGATGGTGACGCCGATGCCCCTCTTGAGCTCGGGCGAGACCTCGACACCGCGCTTGAGGGTCTGCCAGGTCGTCAGGCCGCCGCCCGACTCGATGTCGGAGTGGTCGGTTACGGGAGCGCTGCGCAGGCTCATCGGCCGGCTCCCACGCTGGTCGCGTCCGCTTCCTCGGCGGCGAGGGCCACCCGCTCGGCGGCCTCACGGGCATACGCCGTGACGAGCCGCTGGTAGCCGCCGCAGCGGGCGACGAGCTGCTCATGGGTGCCGTGGTCGACGACCCGGCCCTCCTCGATGTAGACGATGTCGTCGGCGAGGGCGATGGTGGCCATCCGGTAGGCGACGACGAGCACGGTCGTGCCGGCGCTGGTCTCTCGCAGGGCGGCGAGGATCTGCTGCTCCACCGCCGGGTCCACCGCCGACGTCGCGTCGTCCATGATCAGCAGCTGCGGCTCGCGAATCACCGCACGAGCCAGCGCGATCCGTTGGCGCTGGCCTCCCGACAGGCTGGTGCCACGCTCCCCCACCCGGGTGTCGAGCCCCGCCCCGAGCCGGTGGACGAACCCGTCACCCTGCGCCACCCGCAGCGCCTCCCACACCTCGTCGTCGGTGCGCTCTGCCCCGAGGGTGACGTTGCCGCGCACGGTGTCGTCGAACATGAAGGTCTGCTGGGCCACGAGGGCCGCGACCTCGGGTATGCCGCCCCGGCGCACCTGACGCAGGTCGATGTCGTCGACGAGGACGGCGCCGGAGTCGGGGTCGACCAGCCGCACCATGAGATTGGTCAGGGTCGACTTGCCGGACCCGGTGGGGCCGACCAGGGCGGTAGTGCCCCCGGCCGGGACGGACAGCGTGACGTCGGTCAGGGCGGGGTTGCGCTCGATCTCGCCGTCGCCGACCTCGACGTGGTAGGCGTACGAGACGTCGTCGAGGGCGAGCCGGCTGGCGCCCGCCTCGGCGATGGGCTTGGAGCCGTAGGCCATCGACCCGGTCGCCGCGAGGACGGCGTCGACCCGGTCGGCGCCCACGACGGAACGGGGCAGCTCGGCGAGCACCCACCCCAGCGCCCGCACGGGGAAGGCGAGGATGGAGAACAGGTAGGCGATCTGGACGACCTCGGCCGCGGTCAGGTGCCCCGTCGAGACGCGCCAGACACCGACGGCGAGCACGGCCAGGGTGCCGATCGTCGGGATCGCCTCGATGGCGGGGTCGAAGACGCCCCGCGAGCGGCCCACCGCGATGTTGGCGTCGCGCAGCTCGTGCGTCTTGGCCGTGAACCGCGC
>JALZBI010000073.1 GCA_030947565.1 Actinomycetota bacterium | reverse complement strand
ACCCAGGGTGCACCGAGCGTCGGGTGGCTTGACGCTGCGTCGACTCGTCGGTGAGGGTCGTGACCGGCCCCGGGTTGTCCACAGCCCACCAGCCTGGCGGCGACGGATCAGGCAGGCTGACGGGATGAACGGATGGGAGCTGCTGGCGGACGAGCACGGGGTGATCGCCCACGGCGACCTGCTCGACGCCGGCCTCGGTCCGCGCGCCGTCGCGTTGCTCCGCCGACAGGGCCTGCTCACCGCTGTTGATCGCGGCTGGTACGCCGTCGGCTCTCCCGCGACGCCTGAGGAACGCCATGTCCTGGCCACGCACGCATCGCTTCGAGCGCACGAGGGCCGGGCGGTAGCGGGGCATCACAGCGGCTTGCTGATCCTCCGGCTCCCCACCTACCGAGCCGACCTCAGCCGCGTACGCCTGTCGCGCACGACCGAGGGCGCATCGCGGACCCGTGACGTGCTGAGTCTGGGGCGGGTCGTCCCTATCGAGGCACAGGCGGGCAGCACGGTCGTCCCCGCCCCGGCCGTTGTTCAGCACGGCATCTCCAGCGGCCCCGTGTCGGCACTGGTCGCGGCCGACGCGGCGCTGCGCCGTGGGCAGACGACGCGGGCCGAGCTCACCCGAGCGCTCGGCTGGGTTGAGCGACATCCCGGCAGCGCCACGCTGGGGGGCTTTCTTGCCCTCGCCGACGGTCGACGCGAGTCACCCGGGGAGACCCGTCTCGCCCACCTGTTACACCTGATGCGGCTCCCTGTCACCCCGCAGGTTGTGGTGGAGGACGGCGGTTTCCGGGCGGTCGTCGACTTCCTGGTCGACGGCGAAACGGTGGTCCTCGAGTTCGACGGCCGGGTCAAGTACGGCCGCAGCGCGGACCAACCGGACCCCTTCGGTCAGCGGCGCAGCCCCGGTGAGGTCGTGTGGGCCGAGAAGCGCCGCGAGGACCGGCTCCGCGACCTGGGCTACGAGGTCGTCCGGGTCGTGTGGTCGGACCTGGACGACCCGGTCGCCCTCGCCCGGCGGATCCGGACGGCCATGGGCCGGGCCCGCCGACGCGGACTAGGTCGCTCGGCTTGACCTGTCGACACTCGACTCAGGGAACGGCCACCTGACGCTCGGTGGACCCGGCGTCGAGTGACTCGATGCTGCGTCGAGTGGGTCGCGAGCGGAGGCGCATACGATCGCGGGCATGCCTGGCCGTCCACCCGTCCAGCTCGTCCTCGCCAGCGCGTCGCCCGCTCGGCGGGCCACACTGCGCGCCGCCGGGATCGAGCCGACCGTCATCGTCAGCGAGGTCGATGAGGACGCTGCGCTCGCCGAGGCCACGGAGCGCTACGGCGCCCTCGAACCAGCCGACGTCGCGCTGCTCCTGGCCCGCGCCAAGTGTGAGGCGGTCGCTGCCGACCTCACGACCTCGGCCCTCGTCCTCGGCTGCGACTCGGTGCTCGAGCTCGACGGCGAGGTGCACGGCAAGCCCTTCCACGCCGACGTGGCCCGGGAGCGGTGGCGCCGGATGCGCGGGCGGGCCGGCACGCTCCACACCGGCCACTGGCTCCGCGACGAGCGGGACGACGGCGACGGCGGGACCCCCGCCACCCTTGGATCGACGGCCTCCACGACCGTCCACTTCGCCGACCTCACGGACGGCGAGATCGACGCCTACGTCGCCACCGGCGAGCCGCTGCTGGTGGCCGGGGCGTTCACGCTCGACGGTCTCGGCGGCGCCTTCGTCGAGCGGATCGAGGGTGACCATCACAACGTGGTCGGCCTCTCGCTGCCCCTGCTGCGCGAGCTCCTCGGCGAGGTCGGCGTCGGCTGGTTCGACGTGGCCGGCCCGCCGAGAGGCTGATCACGGTCCCTACGGGAAGTAGATCGGCCCGTCGAGGTGGCTGACGATCAGGTAGTTCTGCACGTACCAGACCTGCTGCCCGAGCCCCAGCAGGGCGACTCCGACAAGGCCCCACACGGCATACCGGCGCCACCACCTCAGCTTGAGGAACCACGCGATGAACAGCGTGAAGCCGAACGCGAGGATGGCGTAGCGCAGCCGCGACGGCCCGGTGTTGGTGACGAGCATCTGGTATGCCGGGTAGGCGCCGGTCCAGCCCCACAGCTCGGGGCCCCACCGCCACGACCGCTTGGTGAGCATGAACCAGGCGAAGAACAGCACCGCACCGGCGCCGAGGAACGGCCCGATGGCGCCATAGGCGAAGCCGAGGTAGTTCCACCAGGTCGACAGCTTGATGTCGGTCCCGATCTTCCACGCCTCCATGGTCTGCGCGTAGCCGGCCGGGTTGCCGGTGCCGAGGCCGATGACGACCGGCCACAGTCCGCTGAGCGCCCCCGCCTCCACCGCCAGCGCCCCGAGGAGGATCCGGTCACGCATCGGGAAGGCGCCGTGCTCCGTCCGCCAGCGCACCACCGCATGGGCCATGAGCACCGGGACCATCGCGACGACGACGTTGCGCGTCAGCGCGAGGAGCAGGAGGACCACGGCGACCCACCAGTACCGGCGAGCGCGGATGAGCAGGAGCGACAGGACCACGAGCAGTAGCGCCAGCGACTCGGTGTAGGTCGCCTGCAGGATCGGTGCGCTGACGAAGGTGCACACCCCGACCACGGCGACGACGGCCTCCCACCGCCCCACGGCGCGGTCCACGAGGCGGAAGAGCAGCACCATGGCCACGGCCCCGATGACCATGGCCGTGATGCCGCCGACAACGTAGAAGTCGCCGCCGGTGACCTTCATGAGCCCGCCGACGATGAGGGGGTAGAGCGGGAAGAATGCCCACGCGTTCATGTCCACGGCGCCGAGGTCGTCGAGCGGCAGGGGGTTCGGGTAGCCCGACGTGGCGATCTGTTGGTACCACTGGCCGTCCCAGTTGCCCATCACCACCCAGTAGCCGGGGGCCGTGTCGGTGGGGAACATGATCCGGACGATGCCGTTGGGTGCGGGCAGCGCGATCTGGGCCCGCTGGCAGATCAGCACGACGACGACGGTGAACAACCGGGTCGCCGCGAAGACCGCGAGCGGGAACCAGATCTCGAACCGGCGCCACCAAGCGGTGGGCCTCGCCGCCACGGCCGAAGACGTCGGCTCGGGCTCAGGGGCGGCCGCGCGCTCGGCGGTCAGGACGCTGGTCAGGGCACACCTCGGGTCGTCTGCGGGTCTGGCACATCCGGCTCGGTATGCCGGGTCCTCGACGTCAAGGGTAGGTCAGCCTCCGCAGGACGCCAGTCCGGCGGCGACCGGGCGTCAGACCGGAGGCACCCCGCGGCGGCCCTCAGTGAAGTGCCGGTCCCGGCGGGCGGCGTAGCGCAGCCGGTGCAGCAGCTCACCGCGCAGCTCGTCGGCCTCGATGACCCCGTCCAGCACGAGGTCGGCGGCGAGTCGCTCCAGGTCGACGTCCTGCTCGTACTCGAGGCGCTTGTCGGCCACGAACGCGTCACGGGCCGGGGTCCCGTCAGTGGTCTCGATCTCGGCGATCCGGTTGGCGTAGACCGCGTTGACCGCCGCCTCGGGACCCATGACCGCGATGCGGGCGGTCGGGAGGGCGAGCGTCGCGTCGGGGGCGAACCCCGGGCCACCCATGGCGTACAGGCCGGCGCCGTAGGCCTTGCGGACGACGACGCAGACCTGGGGCACCGTCGCGGACGCGACGGCGGAGACCATCTTCGCGCCGTGCCGGATGATCCCGCCCCGCTCGACCTCCGACCCGATCATGAACCCGGGCACGTCGGCCAGGTAGACCAGCGGGATGGAAAAGGCGTCGCACAGCCAGATGAACCGCGAGGCCTTGTCGGCGCTGTCGCTGAACAGCACCCCGCCCTTGACCATCGAGTTGTTGGCGACGATGCCGACGCTCTCGCCCCCCAGGCGTCCGAACCCGACGACGAGCTCGGCGGCGAACAGCGGCTTGATCTCGAAGAACGAGCCGTCGTCGACGAGCCCCTCGATGACCTCGTGCACGTCGAACGGCACCGACTCGCGCTCGGGCACGACGTCGCGGGTCAGCGGCCGGGTCGGCTCCTCGACGTCGTAGGACGGTGGGGCCTCGCGCCACGACCCGGGCAGGTAGGAGAAGTACAGCTTGGCCACCTCGATGGCCTCGACGTCGTCGCTCACCAGCAGGTCGCCGCATCCGGAGACCGTGCAGTGCATCCGCGCGCCGCCCATCTCCTCCAGGGTGACCTTCTCGCCGATCACCATCTCGGCCATCCGGGGGCTGCCGAGGTACATCGAGGCGTTGCCCTCGACCATGATCACGACGTCGCAGAAGCTCGGGATGTAGGCGCCGCCGGCTGCGCTCGGGCCGAAGAGGCAGCAGACCTGCGGCACCCGGCCGGACAGGGCGACCTGGTTGTGGAAGATGTGGCCGGCACCACGTCGACCGGGGAACATCTCGACCTGGTCGGTGATCCGGGCGCCCGCGGAGTCGACGAACCAGAAGACCGGCAGCTCCTCGCGCAGCGCGGCCTCGGTGGCGCGGACGATCTTCTCGACCGTTCGTGCGCCCCACGACCCGGCCTTGACCGTCGGGTCGTTGGCGACGACGATCGCGGGCCGGCCGTCGACCGTCCCGCGACCGGTGACGACGCCGTCGGCCGGCAGCCCGCCCGCGGTCGCGTTGGCATACCGGCCGTCCTCGACGAACGAGCCCTCGTCGAACAGCAGGGCGATGCGCTCACGGACGTGGATCTTGTGCTGCTTCTCCAGCTTGGCCCGGGCCGGGTCCGAGAGCTTCTCGGTGGCCTCGTAGGCCTGGGCGAGCCGGGCGCGGACGTCGCCGACGCGCGGGTCGGACTCGTACCCCGCCCCGCCGCTCATGCCGGCAGGCCGACGCCGCGGGCGATGACCATCCGCTGGACCTCGGAGGTGCCCTCTCCGATCTCGAGGATCTTGGCGTCGCGGTAGAACCGGGCCACGGGGTACTCCTCCATGAAGCCGTTGCCGCCGAACACCTGCGTGGCGATCCGGGTGGCGTTGACGGCGGCCTCGGTGGAGTAGAGCTTGGCTACCGCGGCCGCCTGCTTGACCTGGGCGACCGAGCGGCGTCCGGCGTGCAGCTCGTCCTTGAGCCAAGCCGCCTTGTAGGTCAGGGTGCGCGCGGCCTCGACCATGACGGCGAGGTCGGCGATCTGGAACGAGATGCCCTGGTTGGCGCCGATGGCTCGGCCGAACGCCTGGCGCGTCTTCGCATACTCCGTCGACAGCTCGAGGCAGGCCTGGGCGCAGCCGACGGCGAGCGCGCTGATCGCGATACGGCCGTCGTCGAGGGTCTTGAGGAACTGCTTGAACCCCGCCCCCTCCTCGCCGAGCAGGTGGTCGGCGGGCACGCGGCAGTCCTGGAACGTCAGGCCGTGCGTGTCGGAGACGTGCCAGCCGAGCTTGCGGTATGCCGGGTCGACCGTGAGCCCGGGCGTACCGGCGGGCACGAGGATGGCACTGATCTGCGCGGACCCGTCGGGGTTGCTGCCGGTGCGGGCGGTCACGGTCACCACCGAGGTGAGATCGGTGCCGGAGTTGGTGATGAACGCCTTGGCGCCGTTGACCACCCAGCTGTCACCCTCGCGTACGGCCTTGGTCCTGGTCGCGCCGGCGTCCGACCCGGCGCCGGGCTCGGTCAGGCCGAAGCCCGCGAGCGCCCGCCCGGCGACGAGGTCGGGGAGCCAGCGCTCCTTCTGCTCGTCGGTGCCGTAGCTGAGGATCGGGTTGATACCGAGGCCGACCCCCGCCGAGAGGGTGATGCCCACCGACTGGTCGACCCGGCCGAGCTCCTCGATGGCGACGACGAGGCTCATGAAGTCAGCGTCAGCACCCCCGTAGTCCCCCGGGGCGGTCAGGCCGAACAGCCCGAGGTCACCCATCTTCGGCACCAGCTCGGTCGGGAAGTACGCGTCGCGGTCCCACTGCTCGATGTGCGGCGCGACCTCGCTCTCGGCGAAGTCGCGAACGACGTGGCGGAAGTCCTCGTGGTCTTTGCTCAGTTCGAACATGTCTTCAGCTCCTTGCTTTACGTTGACGTAAAGGTAAGGCAGACTCGAGGTCATGGCAACTGCTGCTCCAGACACCTGGTCCATCGCCCAGGTCGCGGACGAGTTCGCCGTCACCCACCGCACGGTCCGGCACTACGAGGAGCTCGGCCTCATCAACCCCGAGCGTCGCGGCACGACGCGGGTCTACCACCGCCGCGACCGCACCCGCCTTGCGCTGATCCTGCGCGGCAAGCGGCTCGGGTTTCCGCTCGAGGAGATCCGCACGATCATCGACCTCTACGACGTCCCCAGGGGGCGGGCGTCGCAGCTGGAGTACGTGCTGGGCCAGATCGACGAGCGCCGCGCCGACCTGGAGCAGCGCCGCCGCGACCTCGACGACGCCCTCACGGAGCTCGACGGGTTCGAGGCGTCCTGCCGGGCCGACCTGTCGCGGATAGCCGGTCAGGACTAGTGTCCCGTCCCCTCAGACCACCCACATCTGTGACAGCAGCGGCCCGAAGCCGGCTCGGGTGACGACGTTGCCGACCGAGGGGTCCACGACAACGGAGGCCACCCGGCTCAGGAACGGCACGATCGGCGCGTCGTCGGTGACCATCCGGTCGACCTCGGCCCACAGCGCCAATGTGGCGGTCGGGTCACTGTTGCGAAGGGCCCGCGCCCGGTCGGCCACGGCCTGAACGGCCTGGTTGCAGTAGCGCCCGTAGTTGTACTCCGCACCACAGGCGATCTGGGAGTCGAAGAAGGTCCCTGGAAGCAGGTAGTCCGGCACCCACCCGAACCGTGACTGGACCTGGTACTGGCTGGTCACCGCGTCGTCGGCGTCAGCCGGAATGGCCTCGACGCGCACCTGGTAGCCCAGGTCCCGCAGCACGCCAGCCGTGTACTCCGCTCTGGCCTTCGACGTGTAACCCTGGCCGTAGTGCACCACGACGGGTATCCCTGTAGTCCCGGACTCGGCCACGAGCGCGCGGGCCTTGGTCAGGTCCGGCCCTTGGTAGGGAGCGTCAGCCGGCCCCGACTGGTAGGGACAGTAGGGCCGGTGGCCGGGGATGGACACGGGCAGCAGCTGGCAGGTCGGCGTGGCCAGCTCACCCTTGGGCCCACCGAGGGCGGCCTCCGAACCGCGGTCGACGGCGTCGTTCAATGCTCGGCGCACCCGCCGGTCGTCGAAGGGGGCGACGTGCGTGTTGAGGACCACCAGCTGGAGGTCCAGCACGTCATAGCGGTGGATGTACGCCGGGCGGCTGGTCACCGACACCGGCAGGGGCGCGGTGCCGGCCACCATCCCGTCGGCTGCGCCGCTGAGCACGTCGGCGATCCCCTGGGTCTCGGGGATCTCGACCGGCCGGTAGGTGATGACGTCCGGGTAACCCTCGGGCTGGGCGGCGGACGACCATTGGCGGAAGTGGGGGTTACGGGACAGGGTGACCCCCAGGGGGCCGGCGGCCGAGACGGTGTAGGGCCCGGTGCCCGGAACCGGCGTCCACTCCTGGTCACCGGGCGGCGTGCCGGGCGGCACGGGGTAGAGCAGCTGGGGGAGCTTCTCCAGCAGCTCGGGGTCGGGAGCGACCAGGTGCACCGTGAGCCGTCCCGTCGCGTCGTCCGCCGACACCCCGCCCGACAGGTCGCACTCCTGGGGCGGCGGCGGGCGGGCGTCGATGCAGGCGGCCGCGGCGACGATGGTGCGCAGGAGCCCGGGGTTGCCCGCTCCTGGTTGCAGGGCGCGGTTCAGGCCGCGGATGAAGTCGGACGCCACCACGACCGCGCCGGTGGAGTAGTGGATGTCCGGGCGGATCGTGAAGACGTAGGTGCGGCCCCCGTCGGCCGGCTCGGGAAGTGCGGCCGCAAGGTCCGGCACCAGACCCACCGCCGCTCTCCCGCTTCCCACGCGGAAGGCGACCAGGCTGTCGTAGACGCCCTGGAGGAGTTGCTGGTTGGTCGGGGAGTAGGCGTAGGCCGGATCCACCGTGGGTACCAGCGCTCCGCCCGTCCAGGCCAGGGTGCCGCCACGATGTCCTGCGCCGCCCCGTCCGGTCGACGCTGCCCACACCTGACCGTCGACGACGGCCAGGGCCTTGGGCGCGCTTCCGACCCAGACAGAGATGGCCTCGTTGGTGTCCACAGCGATCCGGGTGACCGTGCTGCTGTCGTGGTTACTCACCCAGACGTGGTCGTCCAGCACGACGACCGACGACGGCCCGTCATCGACCACGATGCGCTGCACCCGCCCGGTCGCTCGATAGATGCGCGAGACCGACTGACCGGTCTCGTTGGCCACCCAGACGTCGGTGGCCGTCACGGCCAGCGCCACGGGGCCGGCGTCGACCCGGATGTCCGCCGCGCTGCGCTCTCCGGTCCGGGTGTCGAGCCGGCTGATCGTGCCGCTGCGGCCGTTGGCCACCCAGAGGGTGGAGCCATCCAGTGCCAGGGCGTCCGGTCCGTCGCCGACGGGGATGACCGCGACCACCTTCTGGGTGCCCGGATCGACGCGGGTCACCGTGTTGTCGCCGCTGTTGGCCACCCAC
>JALZBI010000374.1 GCA_030947565.1 Actinomycetota bacterium | reverse complement strand
GGTCGAGTGCTCCATCAGCAGCCAGGGGCGGCCGCGGGCCAGACCGCGGGTGAGGTCGTCGGCGAAGGCCAGGTCGGCGCGCTGGTCGGGCAGGGAGTCGACGAGGTAGTGGTCCGTGCTGACGATGTCCTGCTCGGGCGCCCACTGGTGGTAGTCGAGCAGCCGGAACCCCGTCATGGTCATGAAGTTCGTGGTGACCGGCACGCCCGGAGACAGCCGCGTGAGCACGTCCTTCTCGGCCCGGAAGAAGTCGAGGAGGGTGTCCGACCCGAACCGGCTGTAGTCCAGCACCTGCGTCGGGTTGTTGAACGTCGGGGTCCGGCGCGGCGGCAGGATCTGGTCCCAGTCGGTGTAGCGCTGGCTCCAGAAGGCGGTACCCCAGGCCTCGTTGAGGTCGTCGAGCGCGATATAGCGCCGCTGGAGCCACCGCCGGAACGCCCCGGCGCAGGTGTCGCAGAAGCAGGGCAGGTTGTGGCAGGCGTACTCGTTCGAGACGTGCCACATCGCCAGCGCCGGGTGCTCGTGGTAGCGCGTGGCCAGTGCGGTCGTGAGCGCGAGAGCGTGCTCGCGGTAGGTCCCGTCCGACGGGCACCAGGCCTGCCGGCTACCCGGCCAGAGGGTATGCCCGTCGCGGTCCACCGGGAGGGTGTGCGGGAACGCCGTGGAGAACCACGGTGGTGGCGTCGCCGTCGCCGTGGCCAGGTCGACGGCGATGTCGTTGTCCGCCAACAGGTCCATGACGTCGTCGAGCCAGCCGAACTCGTACTCACCCTTCGCCGGCTCCAGCCACGACCACGAGAAGACGCCGAGCGTGACGAAGGAGACCCCGGCGCGGCGCATCAGCTCCATGTCCTCGGGCCAGACGGAGCGCGGCCACTGTTCGGGGTTGTAGTCGCCGCCGAAGGCGATCCGGTCGACCGGCCACTGTCGCATGGCGGCCAGTGTCGAGGGCGAGCTTACGGAAAGTCAACAGAAACCAACACGGGCGCGCTGCGGGTCGCGCTGCCACGATCCGACGCATACCGGCTCTATGTCGTTGGTAAGTATCGGATATCGCGTACCGAATCGTTGCGTTCGGGTTCTTGACACCGGCAAGACGGCGAGTCATTCTCAGTCCGGAACTGGTCGTTTCTGGTGGTTGCTGTTCACGCTATGGGGCCAGCCGTCACCGCCCCAGCACCCGTCCGGCCGTCATTCACCGTCGAAGGAGACCGACATGCCCCGCCCCTCCACTCAGGCTGAGTACCTCGCCAGCCTGGTCCCACCGTCGGCGCGGGCGTTCTCGCGGCGCTCCATGCTCAAAAGTGCCCTCGGCGTCGGAGCCCTTGTCGCTGCCCCGGGCGCCCTGGCGGCCTGCTCCAGCGGCGGTGGCACGTCGACGGGTTCCGGCACGGCTGGGGGCGGTGGCGCGGCGACCGGCACGGTGACGTTCGGGTCGAACTCGTCCGACGCGGTGCCGAAGGCAGCGCTCGCCTCCGTCGTGGACGCGTTCCAGAAGGCCAACAGCGGCCTCACGGTCAAGATCAACACGATCGACCACAACACGTTCCAGGAGAACATCAACAACTACCTCCAGGGCGCCCCGGACGACGTCTTCTCGTGGTTCGCCGGCTACCGGATGAAGTTCTTCGCCGACAAGCAGCTGGCCGGCGACCTCTCCGACGTGTGGAGCGGCCTGACGGGGATGTCCGACGCGCTCAAGAAGGCGTCGACCGCGGCCGACGGCAAGCAGTACTTCATCCCGTCGACGTACTACCCGTGGGCCGTGTTCTACCGCAAGAGCGTGTTTGCCGAGAAGGGCTACCAGACCCCGAAGACCCTTGACGACCTCAAGACCCTCGGCGCCAAGATGCAGAAGGACGGCCTGGTCCCGATCGCCTTCGGCGACAAGGACGGCTGGCCGGCGATGGGCACGTTCGACCAGCTCAACCTGCGCATCAACGGCTACGACTACCACGTCAGCCTGATGGCCGGTAAGGAGGACTGGAGCGGCGCCAAGGTCAAGAAGGTGTTCGACACCTGGCGCGGCTTGCTGCCCCTCCACCAGACCGACTCCCTGGGACGCACGTGGCAGGAGGCGGCCCAGAGCCTGCAGCAGAAGAAGTCCGGCATGTACGTGCTCGGCTCGTTCGTCGCCCAGCAGTTCACGGCCGGCGCCGAGCAGGACGACCTCGACTTCTTCAACTTCCCGGAGGTCGACTCGACCATCGGCTCGGACGCCATCGAGGCGCCGATCGACGGCTACATGATGTCCAAGCGGCCCAAGAACCCGGATGGCGCCAAGAAGCTGCTGGCGTACTTCGGCTCGCCGGAGTCCCAGAACCTCGCGGTGAAGGCCGACCCGAGCGTCATCGCGACGAACGACAAGGCCGACCAGAGCACGTACACGGCCCTGCAGAAGAAGTCGGTCGAGTTCGTCAAGTCCGCCAAGTCGATCGCCCAGTTCCTCGACCGCGACACCCGGCCGGACTTCGCCTCGACCGTGATGATCCCGGCGATCCAGTCCTTCATCAAGACGCCCGACGACGTGGACGGCCTCGTGAAGAACATCCAGCAGCAGAAGCTCAGCATCTTCACGAGCTGACGCGACGTCATGGCCACCGTCACCGCTCCCGCCAGAAAACGGCGCAGCAGATACCGCGGGATCGACCAGCTCTCGGCGACCGACCGTGTGGTCGTCACCCTGATGATCGTCCTGCCCACCCTCCTCGTCGTGGGCCTGGTGTGGTTCCCCGCGATCGCCTCCGTCCTGCTGTCCTTCACCAACTGGGACGGCATCGGCGGGCTCGGCTCGGCCAAGATCATCGGCCTGAAGAACTACAGCGACGTCGTCTCGATCTACCCGCCGTTCTGGCCGGCCGTGCAGCACAACCTCATCTGGTTCGCGGTGAACGGTCTGATCGTCACCCCGCTCGGCATCTTCCTGGCCGTGCTGCTGGACCGGGAGATGCGCGGCGGGCGGATCTACCAGACGGCGCTGTACATGCCGGTCGTGCTGTCGCTCGCCCTCGTGGGCTTCGTCTGGCAGCTGATCTACAGCAAGGACCAGGGCCTCATCAACGCCGTCACCGGCAGCACCATCGACTGGTACGGCGACCCGAAGTACAACCTCTGGGCGGCCCTGCTGGCGTCCAGCTGGCGCCAGACCGGCTACATCATGCTGCTCTACCTAGCCGGACTGAAGGGCGT
>JALZBI010000373.1 GCA_030947565.1 Actinomycetota bacterium | reverse complement strand
GCGTGCCAGAGACGTGGCGGTCGGGGTCCGTGAGCGAACGGGCGCACTGCGTGCTGGCCCCCAACGCCGGACCGATGACCCTCGACGGCACCAACACCTGGGTGCTGCTCGAACCCGGGTCCACCGAGGCGGTCGTCGTCGACCCCGGCCCGCTCGACCTCGGTCACCTCGAGGCCGTGCTCCGCCTCGTCGAGGGCCGAGGGGCGCACGTCGCGCTCACCCTGCTCACCCACCACCACGCCGACCACGCCGAGGCGGCCGAGCATTTCGCCGCCCAGACCGCCGCGCCGGTGCGGGCGGTCGGCCGGGGCCACGACGACCTGGCCGACGGCGAGACGGTACGCGTAGACGGGCTCGAGGTGACCGTGGTCGCCACCCCCGGGCATACCGGCGACTCGGTCTCCTTCCTGCTGCCCGCCGAGTCGGCGCTGCTCACCGGCGACACCGTCCTCGGCCGGGGGACCACGGTCGTGGCCTGGCCGGACGGCCGGCTCGAGGCGTACCTCGGCTCGTTGGAGCGGATCGAACGGCTCGCCGCATCCGGTCAGGCCGCCCGGATCTGGCCCGGTCACGGCCCGGTCGTCCCGGATGCCAAGGCGACGGTGCGCTTCTACCGCGAACACCGCGCCGAGCGGCTCGACGAGGTGCGGGCCGCCCTCGAAGCCGGTGACACGGAGCCCCGCCAGGTCGTCGAACGGGTCTATGCCGACGTGCCGAAGGCGGTGTGGCCGTATGCCGAGCTGAGCGTCCGCGCGCAGCTGGACTACCTGGGGTACCGGTCCAGGTAGGCCGGACGTAGCGTGAGTGGGTGAGCGACACCATCACCAGCACCCACCGGCACCCCGAGCCCGCCACCATCGGGCAGCTGCGCGCCTCCGGTCACGAGCCCCGCACCGTCAAGGCCGAGATCCGCACCAACCTCGTCGCGGCTCTGCGCAGCGGCACCAACCCCTTCCCCGGCATGGTCGGGTTCGAGGACACCGTGCTGCCCGACGTGCAGCGCGCCCTCCTCGCCGGCCACGACCTCGTCCTGCTCGGCGAGCGCGGTCAAGGCAAGACCCGCCTGATGCGCACCATCGCCGGACTGCTCGACGAGTGGTCGCCGTTCGTCAGCGGCTGCGAGATCCACGACGAGCCGCTGGCGCCCATCTGCCAGCGCTGCCGCACGCTGGTCGCCGCCGAGGGCGACGACGTGCCGATCGAGTGGCGCCACCGCGACGACCGCTACACCGAGAAGCTCGCCACCCCCGACACGAGCGTCGGCGACCTCGTGGGCGACGTAGACCCGACCAAGGTGGCCGAGGGGCGCACCCTCGGCGACCCGGAGACGATCCACTACGGGCTGCTGCCCCGCGCGCACCGCGGCATCTTCGCTCTCAACGAGCTGCCCGACCTCGCCGAGCGCATCCAGGTCGCCCTCTTCAACGTGCTGGAGGAGCGCGACATCCAGGTGCGCGGGTATGCCGTGCGGCTGCCCCTCGACGTGCTCGTCGTCGCGTCCGCCAACCCGGAGGACTACACCAACCGTGGCCGGATCATCACGCCGCTGAAGGACCGGTTCGGGGCGGAGGTGCGCACCCACTACCTCGACGACGTCGACCAGGAGGTCGCGCTCATCACCCAGGAGGCCGGGCTGGTCGCCGCCGTGCCGGCCCACCTGCTCGAGGTCATCGCGCGGCTCGTTATGGAGCTGCGCACGTCGTCGGCCGTCGACCAGCGCTCCGGTGTCTCGGCCCGGTTCGCCATCGCAGCCGCCGAGGCCACCTCGGCCTCCGCGCTTCGACGGGCGGCGCTGACCGGCGAGGACGACGCGGTGGCCCGCATCGGCGACCTGGCCGATGTGCTGCCGACGCTGCGCGGCAAGGTCGAGTTCGAGATGGGCGAGGAGGGCCGCGAGCTCGAGGTCATCGGTCACCTGCTGCGGCTCGCGACGGCGGCGACCTTCCGCGAGCGCGTCGCCGGGGCCGACCTCAGTGGCATCACTGCCCACTTCGAGGACGGGTCGGTCGTCGAGACCGGCGACCTCGTGCCGGCGACGACCCTGCTCTCCCAGCTCGGCGCCACACCGGGGCTGGCCTCGATCCTCGACCGGCTCGGCGTGGGCGAGGACTCCGTGTCCCGCGGGCAGGTCGCGGCCGCGGTCGAGTTCGTCCTCGAAGGGCTCCATCTCACCCGTCGCCTCTCCAAGGTCGAGGCCGACGGCCAGACGATCTACGGGAGCTGAGAACCGGTATGTCAGAAGGCAGTCGAGCCGGCGGGCACGGGTACGGCGGTGGCAAGCACCGCTCCGGGCGCTACCGCTACGGCTCGTGGGCGGGCGGGGCCGACCCGCTCGCTCCGCCGTTCGACGTGCGGGAGGCGGTCGACGAGATCGGCCGTGACGTCATGGAGGGGTCCTCGCTGCGGGACGCCATCGACCGTCTGATGCGTCAGGGCCTCGGCGACCGGTCCGGACTCGACGAGCTGCGCCGCGAGGTCGCTCGCCGGCGCCGCGAGGTGCAGCGCCGGGGCAACCTGAGCGGCACTCTCGACCAGGTGCGCGAGGAGCTCGACCAGGCGTTGACCGCCGAGCGCGACTTCCTTGCCGGCAAGGAGGGCGACGACGCGCGGCTGGCGGAGATGTCGCTCGACACGCTGCCGGACGACACGGCCGGCCAGGTGCGCGAGCTCGGCGACTACCAGTGGCGCAGCGCCGAGGGCCAGCAGCACTGGCAGAACGTCATGGACATGCTGCGCAAGGAGGTGCTCGACGCGCAGTTCGCCGGCATGAAGCAGGCCCTCAGCGGCCAGGACCCGGCCGCCATGGAGGCCGTGCGGGAGATGATGGCCGATCTAAACTCGTTGCTGCAGAAGCACTCTCGCGGCGAGGACACCGCCGATGACTTCGCGGAGTTCATGGAGAAGCACGGCGAGCTCTTCCCGGAGAACCCGCAGGACGTGGACGAGCTCATCGATGCTCTGGCCCGGCGCCAGGCGGCGGCGGAGCGAATGATGCGCTCGCTGTCGCGTGAGCAGCGGGCCGAGCTGAGCCAGCTGATGGAGCAGGCCATGCAGGACATGGGCCTGGAGATGGAGATGTCGCAGCTCTCCGACTCGTTGCGCGCGTTGCGGCCCGGCATGTTTCGCGGGCGCCAGCGGGCGGACATCGACGGCGACGAGTCGCTCGGCCTGGGCGACGCGGTCGGCGCCGTCT
>JALZBI010000072.1 GCA_030947565.1 Actinomycetota bacterium | reverse complement strand
CGCGCGGTGGAGGTGACCCTGCTCGGGGGGCAGCTCGCCCTGCCCTGGCTCCTGCTGCCGGCGCTGGCGGCGGTCCTGATCGTCGCGGGGGCCGGCTGGTGGCTGATGCGCCGACGGCGGCCCTCGACCCCGGTGGCGCTGGCCAACACCGAGGGGCTTCAGGCGTTGCCGGAGTTCCGACGGGCCGTGCGGGCGCACCGGACCACCCTGATGGCGGCCGCCGTCCTCGCCGCGGTGATCGCCGCGGTGGCCGTGCTCGGGTCGGCCCGGCCGATGCGCTCGATCCGGCTGGTCAGCGAGAAGGACAACCGCGACATCGTCCTCTGCCTCGACGTCTCGGGCTCGATGGTCGATGTCGATGCCGAGGTCGTCTCGACCTTCACGCAGCTGGCCGCCGGGTTCCGGGGCGAACGCATCTCGATGGTCATCTTCAACAGCTCGGCCGTGCCGGTCTTCCCGCTCACCGACGACTACGACTTCGTCACCGACCAGCTCAAGCGGGCGCAGCGGGCGCTCGCCCTGCTCGATCTCAAGGACCAGTTCTTCGCCGGCACCCTCAACGGGTTCGGCAGCTCGCTCATCGGTGACGGGTTGGCCACCTGCGTCCGCAGCTTCGACCACCCCGAGCTGCCGCGGGCCCGGTCGGTCATCCTCGCCTCCGACAACGAGGCGGCCGGCAAGTCCCTCTTCACACTCCCCGAGGGCGGCCACCTGGCCCGCGCGGCCGGGATCCAGGTCTACGGCATCAACCCGACGGACAACACCTCGTCGACCGCGGCCCAGGAGATGCGCTCGGTCACGGAGGGCACCGGCGGCCTGTACTTCTCGCTCAACGACGTCTCGGCGGTGCGCCGGACGCTCGATGCGGTGTCGTCCCGCGAGGCGTCACGCATACCGGCCTCACCGCGCACGGTCGTCAGCGACAACCCAGGGACCCCCATCGCCGTGGCCGGGCTGGCGCTGCTGGCCTTCCTCGTCGTGCGCCGGATCCGGTGGCGACGATGAGCGGCATCCTGGGCACCGTCAGGGGCATCTCGTTCCTCCCGGCGGCCCCTTGGCCCCTGTTGTTCCTGCTGGCTGCGATGGGCGGGGTCCTGGTCTGGTGGCCGGCCGGTCGGCGCGAGCGGACCGAGACGCTTGGCGCCCGCAGCCGGAGGTCGGCCTTGGTCGTCCTCATGCTCCTGGCCGCGCTGCGCCCCGCCTGGCCCGGTACGGACATCAGGGTCGACGCGAGCGCCCTCGACGTCTACTTCGTCGTCGACACGACCTCGTCGGTGATGGCCCGTGACTACGAGGGCGGCACGTCTCGGCTCACGGGCGTACGGGCCGACCTGCGGGGGGTGGCCCAGCAGCTCCCCGGCGCCCGGTTCTCCCTCCTGACGTTCGACGTCGACACGACCACCCGCCTGCCGCTCACCAGCGATGCGGAGGCGCTCGCGTCGGCAGCCGACACGTTGCGGGCGGAGACGTCGGCCTTCTCGCGGGGGAGCAGTGTCAGCGTGGCGCGCGACACCGTCCGCCAGTCGCTGGAGCGCGGCCGGGAGAGCCATCCGGACCGACCGCGCATCCTGTTCTACCTTGGCGACGGTGAGCAGACCGCGTCCACCCAGCCGCCCCCGTTCACGGTCGACGGCGACCTCGTCAACGGCGGGGCCGTCCTCGGTTACGGCACGGCGACGGGCGGGCCCATGCTGAGCACCGGAGCCCGCGAGTCCGGCGACATCGTCGACCCGGCGACGGGGCAACCGGCCATCTCGAAGATCGACGAGCAGCAGCTCACCGCGATCGCTCAGCAGCTGGGTCTGCCCTACCTGCACCGCACCACGCCCGACGACGGCGTCGGGATCGTCGACGCCGTGCAGCTCAAAGCCATGGGGCCCGTCCGCACCGCCGACAGCACCGGCACAGTGAGCGGGCGCACCGAGCTGTACTGGGTGGCCCTGCTCCTCGTGAGCCTGCTGGCGGCGCGGGAGCTCGCGGTCGCCGCGGCGGCGCTACGCCCCCAACCGGCCGGCGGTGGACGGCCGGCCGGACGAGATGCGACCCTGACGGCGAAGGGAGCCCGATGAGCACGCTCAGCCCGCCCCGCCCCGACCGACCCCAAGGCCCCCCGGGGGAGTCCGAGTCGCGTGGGCCGTCGGCCCGTCGCCTCACCGACTGGCGGCCGGGGTGGCTGCGCCCCGCGGCTCCGGAGAGCGATTCGGCCCGCAAGGCGCGACTCACGCTGCGGCGCCGGCTGGTGCTCTGGTCGCTGCCGGCCGTCGTCCTCATGCTTCTGATGGCGGTGAAGCTCCTCGTCATGGTCTCGCTCGGGGAGGATGCGCTCCGCAGCTACACGCAGGGCAACATCACCGGCACGCAGGACGCCGCCGAACGGCTCGACGTCCTCAACGTCATCGAGCCGCATAAAGCCCCGTTCGCCCTCGGTGACGCCCGGATCATGGCCGGTGACGTCGACGGCGCCCGAGCCGCGTTCGAGCAGGCCCTGGCCCTGGCCCCGAGAGACTCGCTCGAGGCCTGCCAGATCCGGGTCAACCTCGTCCTCAGCCTAGAGAAGCTGAGCACCGCAGCGACGGCGGCTGGGCGCACGACAGAGGCGAAGGCGTACGCCGATCGGCTCTCCGACATCGTGGCGAAGGCCCCTCAGGGCTGTTTCCAGGGGGACGCCAAGGATGACGAGGGCCAACAGCTGCGCGATGCCCAGCAACGGTCGCAGGAGCAGCAGCAGCAGGCTCAGCAACGGCAGCAGGACCAGCAGCAACAACAGCAGCCGGACCAGACGAGCCCGCCGAGCGAGGACAAGCAGCAGCAGCTCGACAACATGACCCAGGACAACCTGCAGCAGCGGCAGCAGACCGATGGTCAGCGCGGCTCGGGCGGGTCGTCGGTCGCCAAGCCCTGGTAGCCGTCGGCACACCCGCCCCGCAGCCCCCTCTGACAGCGCACCTGACATGGTGGGCCCATGACCTCCCTCGACCTCGGCCCCCTCGTCCTCGGCGGCAACGTGTTCGGCTGGACCGCCGACCTCGACCAGAGCCGGGCCGTCCTCGGCGCTTTCGTCGAGGGGGGTGGGCGGTCGGTCGACACCGCAGACGTCTACTCGCAGTGGGTGCCGGGCAACGACGGAGGCGACTCCGAGACGGTCATCGGCCAGTGGTTGGCCGGCCGGGGTCGGCGCGACGACGTCGAGATCCACACCAAGGTGTTCAGCAAGCAGGACCGGCCGGGGCTCAGCGCCCGCAACATCGTGCTCGCGGCGGAGGACTCGCTGCGGCGCCTGCAGACCGACCACATCGACCTTTACTACGCCCACCGCGACGACCCCGAGGTGGCCCCCGAGGAGTACGTCGCGGCGTTCGACTCGCTCGTGCGGTCGGGCAAGGTGCGCGAGGTCGGCGCCTCCAACTTCTCCAGCGACCGGCTCCGGCAGGCCCTCGACGTCGCCGCTGCGCAGGGCCTCACCGGCTTCACCGTGTCGCAGGACCAGTGGAACCTGGTCGAGCGTGAGATCGAGACCACCCTGGTGCCCACCCTTCAGGAGCGCGGGCTGGTGGAGCTGCCGTATGCGGGTCTGGCCGGCGGGTTCCTCACCGGCAAGTACCGCCCGGGAGCCGACGTCGACTCGGCCCGTGCCCGGTCGGCCGGCCGCTACCTGGACCGGCCGGGCATCGCCGACCTGCTCGATGCCCTCGATACGGTCGCCGCCGACCACGACACGAGCGTGACCGCCGTGTCCCTGGCCTGGTTGCGAGCCCGGCCCACGGTCGGTGCCCCCATCGCCAGCGCCCGGACGGTCGACCAGGTGCAGCCCCTTCTCGACTCAGCGCGCCTGGAGCTCAGCTCCGACGAGCTCGACCGGCTGACCCAGGCGTCGGTCGACCGCGCCGCCTGAGGCGGAGCAGCCGGCCCCCCAGGCGGTCCCAGCCGGCCGGGCAGGATGCCCCTATGTGTTTCTCCAGCGACCAGCACCCTCCACCCCCCCGGCTCCAGCGACGTCGGTGACCACAGGCCCACCCGGCTGACGGCCGGTGACGGCACCGAGCTCGCCGCATACGACGCCGTGCTCGTCACCCGCCGCGGCGCCTCCTTGGTCCTGCTGCCCGACATCCGCGGGATGCATCCGCACTACCCGGACCTCGCACTCTGCTTCGCGCAGGCCGGGATCGACACCGTGGCGATCGACCCGTACGCGCGGACCGCCGGGCTCACCGACCGGGGAGCGGACTTCGAGTACCTGCCCCACGCCAAGGCCCTGACGCGAGAGTCGGTCTGCTCGACGCCCGCGCGGCGAAGGGGCGACTGGCGCAGCGCAGCGACGACCCGGTGTTCACGCTGGGCTTCTGCACGTTCGGCGCCGAGTCGTGGGCCCTGTGGGCGACCGACCTCGGTGCGGCGGGGTGCATGGGTTTCTACGGCATCGTGCGGGCGGTCGCCGACCTCGTGCCGCAGATGACCGCACCCCTGCTGGTCCTGGCCGCTGGTGCCGACCAGGCCACCTCGCCGGAGGAGAACGCGGCGTTCGACCAGGCGCTGACCCAGGCCGACGTGGAGCATGAGCTCGTCGAGTACGCCGGCGCGCCCCACTCCTTCTTCGACCGGTCCCACGCCGACTGGGAGGACGCCTGCGCCGACAGCTGTACCCGGATGTTGGGCTTCGTCGACGCGCACCGCTGATCGGTTCTGGTAGACGGAGCCGTAGCTCCGTGCGGTCCAGAGCACGAACCGGGTTCAGAGGGCGGTGACGACCGGTGACCAGGTGCGGGCGGGCTCGGCCGGCTCGCCGCAGGAGTTGCGGCGCGCCTGACCGGTCACGACCGAGAGCGCGACCGACCACCGGCGGCCGTCCCGATGCCTGACCTCGACCGCACCGCCGAGGCCCGCGGCCGCCGACAACGCCTCGAGATCGGTCTCCTCGATGAGGGCGCGGACGCTGGACTCGCCGACCTGCAACCGCGTCGGCAGCGCACTGCGGCCACGGTCGTGTCGGGGCCCCAGGAGGCCGAGGGGGAGGGCGCCGTGGTCGGACGCCTCGACGACGTCGGCCACGGTGATCTCCGACATCCGGGCCAGGGCGCGACCCCACGGCAGCAGCACGCCGGTGGGGGAGAAGCGGTGACCGCCGGTATGCGAGCACTCCCACACCCGGCCCGGGTGGACGTCCTGTCCGGCCAGGGCGACGGGTCGGCCCCGCACGGCGCAGCAGACGTCGTGCCGTCCGTTGGTGCAAACCAGCAGGATGGGGTCGCTCGGCGCCAGCCACGGGAGCGAGCTGGTCGTGCCGGCCCGGTCGCCGGCACCCAGTGCGGTGAGGTCGAGGTCCAACAGGTCGCCGGGCTCGTCGAGGCGGCCGGTGAGGAGGAAGGCCCCCGGACCCGACCACGCCACGTAGCAGCGGCGCGGTCCAACCCTCGGGTCGGCGTGTGAGCCGGGCCGGCGGATCAGGGCCAAGCGGCCACCGCCCGCCGAGAACCGTTGCAGGAGAACAGCGCCCAGGTCAGACGGGAAGTACGACTGGGTCGCCGGCGTCCGCCCCCACGGGCCGTTCTGTTCGACGGCCACCCAGAACCGGGCGGGAGCAGAGGTCCCGTAGACCGGTTCGTCAGAGCCCGCGGTGTCCCAGAGGACGGAGCAGGCGTCAGGCGCACTCCGACCGTGGGAGGCAGGTGGACGGCCGACGACCGTCACGCGGGCGACGGTCCGGCGATCCGGGCGATGACGCTCGCGGCCGGGGTGCCGGAGCCGTCGCGCCGCCCGGTGGCAGGGGGCAGCTCGACGGCGACCCCGTTGGCCGCGGACGCCTTGGCCGGCACCCCTCCGACCCAGGCCAGCACGAGCGTGTCCTCACCCTTGAGGAACCGATGGCAGCGCACGCCGCCGGTGGCCCGGCCCTTGGCGGGGTACTCGGCATACGGGGTGACCTTGAGCGAGCCCGGTTCGGTGCCGGGCAGGGCACCGGACGAGCCGCTGGAGGTGACGACGACCGCGTCGGTGCCGGGGTCGACCACGCCGAACCACGCGACGTGCTGACCCGGTGCCAGCTTGACGCCGGCCATGCCCCCGGCCGGGCGGCCCTGGGGTCGGACCGAGGACGCCGGGAAGTGCAGCAGCTGGGCGTCGCTCGTGACGAAGACCAGGTCATGGTCCTCGGCCGTCACGGGGGCTGCGCCGACGACCCGGTCGCCCGCCCTCAGGCCGATGAGCTCGAAGTCGGGGCGGGCCGGGTAGTCGACGGACACCCGCTTGACCACACCCTCGGCCGTCCCGAGCGCGATCCCCGGCGCCTCGCCGCCGAGCGACGCGAGGGTCAGCGGTTCCTCGCCGCGGGGCAGGTCGACGTAGGCGGCCAGGGGAGCGCCGCCGCTGAGCGACGGCGGTCCGGCCGTGTCGGGCAGGGCGGGCAGCTCCATGACCGAGATCCGCACCATCCGACCGGCGCTCGTCACGAGGCCGACGTCGCCTCGCGCCGTGGTGCGCACCGCGCCGACGAGCACGTCGTGCTTCGAGCGACCCCCCTCGGTGGGCAGGGGCTCGTCCGTGCGGGTGCGGGCCAGCAGGCCGGTCGACGACAGCAGCACCCAGCACGGGTCGTCGGCCACCTCGAGCGGCATCGCCCCGCCTTGGGGCATGGACACGGGCGTACCCGCCGACTCCAGCAGGACCGTGCGCCGCGGCGTGCCATGCGCCTTGGCCACCTCGGCCAGCTCGCTGGAAACCGTTCGCAACAGGAGCTTCTCGTCACCGAGGATGGCGCGCAGCTCCTCGATCTGGCGCAGCAGCTCGGCCTGCTCGGTCTCCAGCTCGATCCGGGAGAACTTGGTGAGCCGGCGCAGCTGCAGGTCGAGGATGTAGGTCGCCTGCGCGTCGGACAGGTCGAAGACGTCCCGCAGGCGGGCCTTGGCGATCGTCGCGTCGTCCGACGAGCGGATGAGCTGGATGACCTCGTCGATGTCGGCGATGGCGACGAGCAGGCCCTCGACGAGGTGCAGCCGCTCCTCGCGCCGGGCCAGCCGGTATGCGGTGCGGCGCCGGACGACGTCGGTGCGGAAGTCGACGTAGACGGTGAGCAGGTCCTTGAGCCCGAGGGTGCGCGGCTGGCCCTCGACGAGCGCGACGTTGTTGACGTTGAACGACTCCTCCATCGGCGTCAGCTTGTAGAGCTGCTCGAGGACGGCATCGGGGTTGAAGCCGTTCTTGACCTCGATGACCAGCTGCATCCCGTGGCTGCGGTCGGTGAGGTCCTTGACGTCGGCGATGCCCTGGAGCCGCTTGCTTTGGACGTGGTCCTTGATCTTCTCAATGACCTTCTCGGGACCGATGAGGTAGGGCAGCTCGGTGACGACGATTCCCTTGCGGCGCGGGGTGATCGACTCGATGCGCGCGGTCGCCCGGGTGCGGAACGCCCCGCGTCCCGTGAGGTAGGCGTCGCGGATGCCGTCGAGGCCGATGATGCGCCCACCGCCCGGCAGGTCAGGCCCGGGCACGAACTTCATCAGGTCGTCGAGGGAGCAGGCGGGGTTGGCGATGAGGTGCCGCGCCGCGCCGATGACCTCGATCAGGTTGTGGGGCGCCATGTTGGTGGCCATGCCGACGGCGATGCCGCTGGCGCCGTTGACGAGCAGGTTGGGGAACGCGGCCGGCATGACCCCCGGCTGGGTCTGCGTGTCGTCGTAGTTCGGGACGAAGTCGACGGTGTCCTCATCGAGGCCACCGACCATGAGCAGGGCCGCCGGGGCCATCCGCGCCTCGGTGTAGCGGGCCGCGGCGGGCCCGTCGTCGAGGGAGCCGAAGTTGCCGTGCCCGTCGATGAGGGGCAGCCGCATGGTGAACGGCTGGGCCAGGCGCACCAGGGCGTCGTAGATCGCCTGGTCGCCGTGCGGGTGGTACTTGCCCATGACCTCGCCGATGACCCGCTGGCTCTTGACGTGCGCCCGGTCGGGACGCAGGCCGAGCTCGCTCATGCCGTAGAGGATGCGGCGCTGCACCGGCTTCAGGCCGTCGCGGGCGTCGGGCAGCGCACGCGAGTAGATGACGGAGTAGGAGTACTCGAGGAAGGCGTTGCGCATCTCCTCCTCGACGTCGATGTCGATGATCCGCTCGGGCGTCTCGTCGACCGGCTCGCTGGGCGGGGGAGTACGCGTGCTGCGCGGCATACGGGGTTCAGGCTCCTTCGTGGGTGGGGCCTGACCATCTTGGCTCACCTGACGGACAGCCCCGAGACGACCCGCCCGGACCGCGGCTCAGCCACCCGGCCGCACCATGGCCTTCATCGACGTCGGGTCGCTCTTCGCGACGGTCAGGGCGGACTCGACATCGCCCAGGCCGTAGTGGCCGGTCACCATCGCATCGAGGTCCACCCGCCCTGAGGCGGCGAGCTGGATGGCGGTGGGCCAGGTGTTGGCGTAGCGGAAGGCACCCGTGATCATCAGCTCTCGGTCCTGGACAGAGGACAGGGGCAGCTGCACGGTGTCACCGCCCATGCCGACGAGCACGACCCGGCCGGCCCGCGCCACGGTGCTGACGGCGTCCCAGGTGGCCCGGGCGTTGCCGGAGCACTCGAGCAGCACGTCGGGCTCGAGGTCGGCGT
>JALZBI010000372.1 GCA_030947565.1 Actinomycetota bacterium | reverse complement strand
CCGTTGCTCCAGCCGGCCCACGGGGCCGAGGGGTGGAACGGCGGCAGTCATCGTCGATACGGTACGTGCCTGCAGCGGCCCGGGGTAGGGTTCGGGCCGTCACGGTGCGGGCCGGTCACAGATCCAGCCGCAGCTCTGAAGGCGAGCACGGTACGGACGGCATGGACGGGTGGGTGCGTGGATCTCGACATCACGACGTCGGTCGTCGACGGCCGCACGGTGGTCGCGGTCGCCGGCGAGATCGACGTCTACACCGCCCCCCAGCTGCGCGAGCAGCTCGACCGCCAGATCGACGCGGGCACACACGACCTGGTCGTCGACCTGTCGTCCGTCACCTTCATGGACTCCACCGGCCTCGGCGTGCTCGTGGGTCGCCTGAAGCAGATCCGGCTCAACGACGGCTCCATGCGCCTGGTCTGCAACCAGGACCGGGTGTTGAAGGTCTTCGTCATCACCGGGCTCGACAAGGTCTTCGCCATCCACGCCACGGTCGACGAGGCGCTCTCAGCCTGAGCCGGGTGCGCGCCGGACCCCCGCCCACCCGGCGCTACCGCCACCGGTGATTATGGTCCGTCACTGCCTCCAGGTAAGGTTCGCGCGAACCACCCGCGTGTTCCTGCTGTGCTCACCTCTGGGGTAAAGCCACGGGCCCTGTCGACTCGAGGGTGAGTGAGCGCCTCAAGGAGGAAGTGCAGCATGCCCAACCTTGCCCCGACAGCGACAACCCCGCTGGACCTGGCAGGCACAGACCTGACCTTGGTCTACGTCGTCCTCGCCATCGCCCTGATCGCCCTGGTCTTCGGCTTCTTCTTCCGCCGTCAGGTCCTTTCGGCCGACCCCGGCACGGAGAACATGCAGACGATCGGCGCCGCCGTCGAGGAAGGCGCCCAGGCCTTCCTCCGGCGGCAGTTCTCGACGCTGGTGTGGTTCGTCCTGCTCGTCTTCGCGCTGTTGTTCCTGCTGCCGGCCGACACCTTCTCCATCAAGGTGGGGCGCTCCATCTTCTTCGTTGTCGGAGCACTCTTCTCCGCGGCGATCGGCTACTTCGGCATGTCGCTGGCGGTCAAGGCCAATGTGCGCGTCGCCTCCGCCGCGCGCGACGGCGACCGCGACAAGGGGATGCGGATCGCCTTCCGCACGGGCGGCACGGTCGGGATGGCCACGGTGGGCCTCGGCCTGCTGGGCGCGTCCCTCGTGGTCATCATCTACAGGGGCGACGCCCCCAAGGTCCTCGAGGGTTTCGGGTTCGGCGCCGCGCTGCTCGCGATGTTCATGCGGGTCGGCGGCGGCATCTTCACCAAGGCCGCCGACGTCGGCGCCGACCTGGTCGGCAAGGTCGAGGCCGGGATCCCCGAGGACGACCCGCGCAACGCCGCAACCATCGCCGACAACGTCGGTGACAACGTCGGCGACTGCGCCGGCATGGCCGCCGACCTCTTCGAGTCGTATGCCGTCATGCTCGTCGCCGCGCTCATCCTCGGATCGGTCGCCCTCGGCACGCAGGGCCTCGTCTTCCCCCTCCTCATCCCGGCCATCGGTGCGGTCACCGCGATCATCGGCGTCTTCATCACCCGGGTGAAGCCCGGCCAGAACGCGTTGAGCGCGATCAACCGGGGCTTCTACATCACGGCCGCGATCTCCGCCGTCCTGTCGGTCGTCGCCGTCTTCAGCTACCTCCCCGCCTCCGTCGCCGCCAAGACCGACGCGGCCACCGGCCAGGTCACCGAGGCCGCGGTCGACGGGCTGCGCATCCGCGCCAGCGTCGCCGTCATCCTCGGCATCGTCCTGGCCGCCGTCATCCTCTGGCTCACGGGCCACTTCACCGGCACCGACAAGCGCCCGACCATGGACGTCGCCCGCACCTCGCGCACCGGCGCCGCCACCGTCGTCCTCGCCGGCATCGGGGTCGGCCTCGAATCGGCCGTCTACACGGCCGTCATCATCGGTGCGGCCGTCTATGGCGCGTTTCTCCTCGGTGGTGGGTCGGTGGCCCTTGCCCTGTTCTTCGTTGCTGTCGCCGGCACCGGCCTGCTGACCACGGTCGGCGTCATCGTCGCCATGGACACCTTCGGGCCGGTCTCCGACAACGCGCAGGGCATCGCCGAGATGTCGGGTGACGTCGACGGCGAGGGCGCGCAGATCCTCACCGACCTCGACGCCGTCGGCAACACGACCAAGGCCATCACCAAAGGCATCGCCATCGCCACGGCGGTGCTCGCGGCGACTGCACTGTTCGGCTCGTTCACCGACTCTTGGAGCACGGCCGTGCAGACGCTCGTCGCCAACAACGAGATCACCGAGACGCCAAGCGCGTTCATCCAGAACATGTTCAACACCCAGATCGTCACGCCGAGCACCCTGGTGGGTCTGCTGTTCGGGGCGGCCGTGGTCTTCCTCTTCTCCGGCCTGGCCATCAACGCGGTGACCCGCGCGGCCGGCGCCATCGTCTTCGAGGTGCGGCGCCAGTTCCGCGAGCACCCCGGGATCATGACGTACGACGAGAAGCCGGACTATGCCAAGGTCGTCGACATCTGCACGAAGGACTCGCTGCGCGAGCTGGCCACCCCCGGCCTCCTCGCGGCGCTGACCCCGGTCGTCGTCGGCTTCGGTCTCGGCATCGGCGCGCTCGCCGGCTTCCTGGCGGGCGCCATCGGCTCCGGCTGCCTCATGGCGGTGTTCCTCGCGAACGCCGGCGGCTCGTGGGACAACGCCAAGAAGATCGTCGAGGACGGCCACTACGGCGGCAAGGGCTCCGCGGCGCACGAAGCGACGGTCATCGGCGACACGGTGGGCGACCCGTTCAAGGACACCGCCGGCCCCTCGATCAACCCGCTGATCAAGGTGATGAACCTCGTCTCAGTACTCATCGCCCCGGCGATCGTCGTGCTCACCATCGGCAACGGCGCCAACCCCGTGGTCCGCTACGGCATCGCCCTCGTCGCGCTCATCATCATCGTCGCCGCGGTCGCGGTCTCGAAGTCTCGTGACCTCGCGTTCGGCGGCGACGACGAGACCGAGCCGCTCGATGAGGACGAGCTGGACGACGGCGACGGTGACGCCATCGACGCGGGTGCCTACGCCCGCGACGAGCGGGCCGACCGGGTCGAGCTGGCCACGAGCGGTGCCCACAGCGCCGACAGTCGCGATGAGGAGCAATACCGCGTCTGACCCGGTGAGCTCCCACCCGACCTCACCACCCCCGCCGCGGGGGGGG
>JALZBI010000371.1 GCA_030947565.1 Actinomycetota bacterium | reverse complement strand
CACGACGACGCCCTGCTTGGCCGACTTCTTGATGTTGCGGCGCCACAGCTGGTTCATCCCGGCGAGGACGTCCTCCTCCGACCGCCCGGCGAGCGGCAGCTGGAACACGAACTCGGGCTGCCCGGCGGCGAACCCGTCGGCGGAGCCCAGGTGGGTGAACCCCAGGCGCTCCAAGAGAGTCCGGACGGCCACCCCCGCGTCGTCGGTCTCGTCGGCCGGGACGTCACGCAGCGAGGCCACGGCGTCGTCGGCGATGGCGTCCTTGACCGTCGACGCATACCAGCGCCGCACCGGCACGGGTGGGCCGATCCGCAGGCCGAAGGCGCCCTGCTCCTTGACGTGGTCGCGCAGGGCCCGCAGCACCTGCAGGGCGTCGGGCGAGGTCCACTGGTCCCTGTGCAGGACCGGACCCTCGGGCAGGTAGGCCAGCGAGCGGCCGATGCGCGGGAGGCTGCGGTAGAGCACCAGGCCGGCTCCGACCAGCTCGTCACCCCGGAACCAGCCAAGGGACTCGGCGCGCCAGTCGGTCTTGAGGCGGCCCCAGGCGGGGGTCTGGAGGAAGCTGCCGGAGCGCGCCTCGACCATCTCGAGGTGCTGCGCAGGGTCGATGGCGCGCAGGCGCAGGTCCGGCGGGGTCACGGGGTGCGAGGCTACCCGAGCGCAGGGCAGCCCCCAGCCCTGGCGAATGGCTGGGCCGGAGGCTGGGGACACCGATTCGGTCCCTCGGCCTCGCGCTGGCAAACTGGAGGGGATGATCGTCGCTTCCGGCATTGAGCTGCGCGCCGGATCGAGACTCCTTCTCGACGGGGCGACCTTCCGCATCGCTCCCGGTGACCGGGTGGGCCTGGTCGGTCGCAACGGCGCGGGCAAGACCACCCTCACCAAGGTGCTCGCCGGTGAGGGGCAGCCCGCGGCCGGCACCGTGACCCGCAGCGGCGAGGTCGGCTACCTCCCGCAGGACCCCCGCACCGGTGACCTCGGCATGCTCGCCCGCGACCGGGTGCTCTCCGCCCGCGGTCTCGACACCATCGTCCGCAACCTGCGCGAGACCGAGAAGCTCATGGCGTCGGAGGACGACGCGGTGCGCGAGAAGGCGATGGCCCGCTATGGGCGGCTGGACGCCGAGTTCAACGCCGAGGGCGGGTATGCCGCGGAGTCGGAGGCCGCGCGGATCGCCTCCGCCCTGGGCCTCGACGAGCGCATCCTGGACCAGCCGCTCAAGACCCTCTCCGGCGGCCAGCGCCGCCGGGTCGAGCTGTCGCGGATCCTGTTCTCCGGCGCGCAGACCCTGCTCCTCGACGAGCCGACCAACCACCTCGACGCCGACTCCGTCGGGTGGCTGCGCGACTACCTGCGCGGCTACCAGGGCGGTCTCGTCGTCATCAGCCACGACGTCGAGATGCTCGACTCGGTGGTCAACCGGGTCTTCCACCTCGACGCCAACCGGGCCGAGATGGACCTCTACAACCTCGGGTGGAGGGGCTACCTCACCCAGCGGGAGACCGACGAGCGGCGCCGTCGCCGCGAGCGGGCCAACACCGAGAAGAAGGCCGGGGCGCTCATGGCCCAGGCTGACAAGATGCGGGCCAAGGCGACCAAGGCGGTCGCCGCCCAGAACATGGCCCGCCGCGCCGAGCGGATGCTGGCCGGCCTCGAGGGTGAGCGGGCCTCCGACAAGGTGGCCAAGATCCGCTTCCCCGACCCCGCCCCGTCCGGGAAGACCCCGCTGCGCGCGAGCGGCCTCTCCCGCTCCTACGGCTCGCTCGAGGTGTTCACCGACGTCGACCTCGCCGTCGACCGGGGATCCAAGGTCGTCGTCCTCGGGCTGAACGGCGCCGGGAAGACGACCCTGCTGCGCATCCTGGGCGGCGTCGACGCCCCCGACACCGGGGAGGTCGAGCCCGGGCACGGCCTGCGGCTCGGCTACTACGCGCAGGAGCACGAGAACCTCGACGTCGAGCGCACGGTCCTGCAGAACATGAAGTCAGCCGCCCCCGCCCTGGGTGAGACCGACGTCCGCAAGGTGCTGGGCTCGTTCCTCTTCTCCGGCGACGACGTCGACAAGCCGGCGCGGGTGCTCTCGGGTGGCGAGAAGACCAGGCTGTCCCTGGCCATGCTCGTCGTCTCGTCGGCTAACGTGCTCCTGCTCGACGAGCCCACCAACAACCTCGACCCCGCCTCGCGCGCCGAGATCCTCGGTGCCCTGCGCACCTACAAGGGCGCGGTCGTCCTCGTCACCCACGACGAGGGCGCGGTCGAGGCCCTCGAGCCGGAACGCGTGCTCCTGCTGCCGGACGGCGTCGAGGACTTCTGGGGGGCGGACTACCGCGACCTCATCTCGCTGGCGTGAGACCCGCGAGAGACCCGCGTGAGACCCGCGTGAGACCCGCGTGAGACCCGCGTGAGACCCGCGTGAGACCCGCGTGAGAATGTGATGAGAGCGGTCCGGTACGCCGCATACGGCGAGCGTCCTCAGCTGGTCGAGACGGCCGAGCCGGTATGCCCGCGGGCCGGTGCCGTCGTCCGGGTCGGGGCCACCGGTGTCTGCAGGTCCGACTGGCACGCCTGGCAGGGCCACGACCCGGTGGCGCTGCCGCATACCCCGGGGCACGAGTTCGCCGGCACGGTCGCCGCCGTGGGCGCCGAGGTGAGCGGCTGGGAGGTGGGGGCCCGGGTCACCGCTCCCTTCGTCTGCGGCTGCGGTGCCTGCTCGACCTGCCGGGCGGGCGACGAGCAGGTGTGCCCGCACCAGACCCAGCCCGGGTTCACGCATGCGGGCTCGTTCGCCGAGCTGGTCGTCGTGCACGCGGCCGACGCCAACCTGGTGCGGCTGCCCGACGAGGTCGGCTTCGTGGCCGCCGCGTCGCTCGGCTGCCGGTTCGCGACCGCCTGGCGGGCGGTCACCGCCCACGGCCGGCTGGCTGAGGGGGAGTGGCTGGCGGTCCACGGCTGCGGGGGCGTGGGCCTGTCGGCCGTGTTGCTGGGGGTGGCCCTCGGGGCGCGGGTCGTGGCCGTCGACCCGGTGGCGGCGAACCGGCGGCGGGCCGAGGAGCTGGGCGCCGAGGTCGCCCTCGATGCCTTCGACGCGGTCGCCGACTCCGTCCGTCAGGTCACCGGTGGGGGCGCCCATGTGTCGCTCGACGCGGTGGGTTCGGCGCAGACCGCGGTCGCCTCGGTGCTGAGCCTGCGGCGCCGGGGGCGGCACGTGCAGGTGGGCCTGTTGTTCG
>JALZBI010000370.1 GCA_030947565.1 Actinomycetota bacterium | reverse complement strand
ACGCTCCCCATATCCGGTCGGAGGGCAGAGGTCAGCCGCCAGCTGCGGCCATCTTGGCGCTGAGCTTGGTCAGCATCGTCACGTTGCGGCTGGTCGAGCTGAGCGGCCCCAGGACCTTCTCCCAGTCGCGGCGCACGAGCTTCGATTCGATTGACGTGCCGTGCATGAGCCAGTGCACGTCGGCGCCCCCGACCACGAGGGTGTCGACCTCGCCGGAGAGCGCCTCGAGGCTCCTCGTCTGCGCCGCGGTGGGCGCCTTCTTCAGGAACGTCACGAAGTACGTGTCGCCGGACCCGACCTCGAACGGCCGCACGTCCAGGAGGGCGTCGAGCTCGGTCGCGGTCCGGATGAACGTCGTGCACTCGAAGCCGAACTCGTCCGCGAACGCGGTCTCGAGCGCCGCCTCGACCGCGTCACGGGAACCCGTCGCGTCGAAGATGACGTTGCCGCTGTTGACGTGCGTCCACACGTCACGGTGGCCGAGCCCCTCGGTGACGGACTTGAGCCGGCTCATCGGCACCCGACGCCTGCCCAGGTTGACCGCGCGCAGGAACCCCACCCGCACCGTCATGGCCGCACCATAGTGCGCAGATCGTCCGTCGTCACGCACCGTCGACCGGGCCACGGACCAGCTCGGCGAGGTCGGGGTGCTGCGTCCACCGGCCCGGCATCACGTGCGCTGCGATATGCACGGCGAGGTAGGGAGCCGACAGGCCGGTCAGTCGCAGCGGGGCCCCGTCGGGCCACACCATCACCACACCCCACTGACGCGGTGCCGGATACAACTCCTGCATGCCGGCGTACCAGAACGACTGCAGCCCGCGGTTCGGGATTTCGACCATGAGCCTCTGGCCGGTCGCGACCACCCGGGTGCGGAGCACATCGCGCCAACGGGGGACCGAGCGCGCCTCAGCCCGGTGCTTCTTGACGGAGTTAGCCATGGCGGTGGCCGCGAAGCCGGTCGCGACGAACTGCCAGCTGCCGAGGAACATGCCCTGGGTATGCGTGTACGTGCCGTCGTCGCCGTAGAACCGTGCATGGTCGGCGACCGTCTCGAACGCCGCCTGCTCGTCGGGCCGCAGGATCGCCCCGTTGACGAAGACGGACGAGGGGCGCCCACCCCGGGCCAGGTGGAACGCGTAGCGCTGCGCCGAGTGCCACGCCGCGTGAGCCGCCTGGTCCTCGGCCTCCTGCCGGGCAACCCTCTTGCCCGCGCCGTCTCTGCCCACACCTGCCCCCTCGCGTGCCCAGGGCCGAGTCTAGGGCTCCAGCCCGACGCGATACCGAGCCACGGGAAGGAGCAGCGCGCCGGGCACCGGTGTCGGACGTCCGGTCACACGGGGCGGCATCGCTGGATGTCGAGGTCCGCTAGCCGGTGCCACTCCCCGGGCCCTCCCTGCATGAGCATGGGGTCGTCCCACCGCAGCCGGAGGCGGTCGGGCTTGACCTCGAGGAGCCAGGCCTCGCGCCAGGACCCGTCCGACGGGCGCACCCACCACCGATCGGCCAGCGAGGACAGACCGTGTTCGAGCACCAGCGACTCGGCGAGCTCAGCGTCGGTCGCCGGCGCCAGTGCCGCCCCGAACACGGTGGCCGGGACCCAGCCGTCCTCGGCGCGCAGCAGGCGCCCGACGAGCTCGCCGTCGTCCTCACGGCGTACCTCTCGGGTGACGTCGCCGAGGTCGGTGTGCGTGCTGGTCATCCTCCGACGGTAGGGGCTCACCCCGCGTGAGGGTCAACCTGTTCTGCCGCCCGCGACCCCGGTCTTGACGGGGGGCTGGCCTAGAGTCGCGAGCGTGAAGCCGACCCTCCAGACCTCACCCGGCACGCCGCCGCCGCTGCCGGCGCCCGCGCGGCATACCGGCGTCTTCGTCGCGTTCGAGGGCGGCGACGGGGCGGGGAAGTCCACGCAGGTACGCCGGTTGGCCGAGGCGCTGCGAGGCGCTGGGCACGAGGTGCTCGAGACGCGCCAACCGGGGGGCACGCCGCTCGGCGCCGCGCTGCGGGAGCTCGTGCTCCACGGCGAGCACGTCGCGCCGCGGGCCGAGGCCCTCATCTACGCCGCCGACAAGGCCCATCACGTCGACACCGTGGTCGGGCCCGCGCTCGCGGCCGGTCAGGTGGTGCTGACCGACCGCTTCATCGACTCGGCCATCGCCTACCAGGGCGGCGGCCGCGACCTCGGTGCGGCGGAGATCGCCGACCTCCAGCTGTGGGCGGTCGACCACCTCGTCCCCGACCTCACCGTCGTCCTGGACGTCTCCCCCCAGGACGGCCGCTCCCGGCGCGGAGCCGTGCACGACCGCCTCGAAGCGGAGGCCGACGACTTCCACCAGGCCGTGCGGGAGCAGTTCCTCGTGCTCGCCGCCGCCCATCCGCACCGTTACCTCGTCGTCGACGCCACCCTCCCGCCGGAGCAGATCCACACGGCCGTGCTCGACCGGCTCATCGCGGCGGGCCTCGCCGTGCCGGCTGTCCGATGAGCGTCTGGGACGACGTCGTCGGCCAACAGGAGGCCGTGGCAACGCTGAGGCGCGCGGTCGCCGACCCAGCCGCGATGACCCACGCCTGGCTGTTCACCGGGCCACCGGGCTCGGGCCGGTCGGTGGCCGCGAGGGCGTTCGCGGCCGCGCTGGGGTGCCCACAGGGGGGGTGCGGCACGTGCCGCGAGTGCCGCACGGCCCTCGACGGCACCCACGCCGACGTCACCGTGGTGGCCACGCAGGGCCTGTCCATCAAGGTGGAGGACACCCGTGCGCTGGTGCAGGAGGCGGGCCTCCGCCCGTCGGTTGGACGCTGGCGGGTCGTTATCGTCGAGGACGCCGACCGGCTCACGGAGCGGGCCGCCGACGCGCTGCTGAAAGCCCTCGAGGAGCCCACGCCCCGCACCGTGTGGATGCTCTGCGCCCCCTCTGTGGAGGACGTCATCATCACTATCCGGTCGCGGTCACGGCACGTCCGGCTGCGGACGCCGCCGGTCGAGGACGTCGCGCAGCTGCTCGTGCGCCGTGACGGCATCGACCCCGCGATGGCGCGTTATGCCGCCCGCGCGGCCCAGTCGCACGTCGGCCTCGCGCGCCGGCTGGCCCGCGACGAGGCGGCCCGCATCCGCCGACGTGACGTCATCACCATGCCATCGCGCATCCGCACGATCGGCGACGCCATCGGGGCCGCCGCCGACCTCGCGTCGATCGCCGACGAGGAGACCTCGGCCTCCTCGGCCGAGCA
>JALZBI010000071.1 GCA_030947565.1 Actinomycetota bacterium | reverse complement strand
ATGTTGCCGGCCAAGGTCGTCGGCGCCGACACGTCCTACGACCTCGCCGTCATCAAGGTCGAGGCAACCGACCTGGCGCCGCTCCAGTTCGGCGCCAGCAAGGACGTCGTGGTCGGCGACGGGGTCATCGCCGTGGGCGCGCCACTCGGGCTCGACGCCACGGTCACGAGCGGCATCGTCTCGGCGCTCAACCGGCCCGTCACGCCGGGCGGCGGCAACGACCAGTCCTTCATCAACGCCATCCAGACCGACGCCGCGATCAACCCGGGCAACTCCGGGGGCCCGTTGCTCGACATGAACGGCCGGGTCATCGGCATCAACTCGGCGATCGCCCGCATACCGGGCTCGTCGACCGACTCCAGTGGCGGCAACATCGGCGTCGGGTTCGCCATCCCCAGCGACCAGGCGTCCAAGACCGCGCAGCAGCTCATCACGACCGGCAAGGCCGACCACCCGGCCCTGGGGGTCAGTGTCGACCGCAGCTACACCGGCGACGGCGCCAAGATCGCCGCCGGTGGGGTCAAGGCCGGCAGCGCCGCCGAGCAGGCCGGGCTGAAGGAGGGCGACATCGTCACCGAGTTCGAGGGCAAGAAGGTCACCGACGCCGACGCCCTCATCGTAGCGATCCGGGCGAGGAGCGTCGGCGATACGGTGTCCATGAAGATCCAGCGGGGCAACCAGACCGTCACGGTCTCGGTACCCCTCCAGTCAGCCTCGAGCTGACCGAGCGACAGCGACGGGGAGGGCAGATGCTCGACATCAACGGCTGGGAGGTCATCATCCTCGTCGTCGTCGGCATCCTCGTCCTCGGCCCCGAGCGGCTGCCCGAGTACGCCGGCAAGCTCGCCAACGTCGTGCGCCAGGCCCGGGGCTTCGCCCAGAACGCCAAGACGCAGCTCAAGGAGCAGATGGGTCCGGAGTTCGACGACGTCGACTGGCGTCAGTACGACCCGCGCCAGTACGACCCGCGCCGCATCGTGCGGGAGGCCCTGATGGACGACCCTGCGCCGGAGCCGGAGAAGCCCCAGTCCGGGGTGATGGAGCCGGTCCTGCAGCCTTTCCACGACCCCAGCAAGCCCACCCCCTGGGACGCCGACGCCACCTGAGCGGCCATGCCGTGGGGCGTCATCCGTAACGCCGAGCCCGGCTCACGCTGGTCGAGCTCGGCTCGTTGGTCGAGCTCGGCTCACGTTGGCTGAGGTCGACCCACCTTCCACGGCGAGCCGACCACGTCTGGGGTGAGCCGAGCTCTTCCCTCAACTGGTCAGCGGCCGGTGGGGGTCAGGCCCAGCGAGCGGCCGGCCAGGCCTCGGGCCCGTGTCGACAGACCCCGGGCGATGCCGCGCAAAGCCACCGCCGCCGGTGAGTCGGGCTCGCCGAGGACGACGGGGATCCCGTGGTCGCCGCCCTCCCGGAGCCGGGTGTCGAGGGGGATCTGGCCGAGCAGCGGCACGGTGGCCCCGATCGACCGCGTCAGCGACTCCGCGACCGCCTGGCCACCACCGGAGCCGAAGATCTCCTGACGGCTGCCGTCCGGCAGCTCGAGCCACGACATGTTCTCGACGACGCCGACCACCCGCTGGTGGGTCTGCAGAGCGATCGCGCCGGCACGCTCCGCGACCTCGGCCGCCGCCTGCTGCGGCGTGGTCACGACGAGGATCTCCGCGTTGGGGATCAGCTGTGCGGTCGAGATCGCGATGTCCCCGGTGCCCGGGGGAAGGTCCAGCAGGAGCACGTCGAGGTCGCCCCAGAAGACGTCGCCGAGGAACTGCTGGAGGGCCCGGTGCAGCATCGGCCCGCGCCACACGACGGGCTGGTTGTTGGGCACGAACATGCCGATCGAGATGACCTTCACGTCGTGCGCGAGCGGCGGCAGGATCATGTCGTCGACCTGCGTCGGACGCTGCTCCACGCCCAGCATCCGGGGCACGGAGAAGCCGTAGACGTCGGCGTCGACGACCCCCACCCGGAGTCCCTGCTGGGCCATGACCGCGGCGAGGTTGACGGTGACCGACGACTTGCCGACGCCCCCCTTGCCGGACGCGACGGCATACACCCGGGTCAGCGAACCCGGTCGGGCGAACGGGATCTCGCGCTCGGCCTGCCCCCCGCGCAGCTGGGTGCGCAGCGTCGCGCGCTGCTCGTCGCTCATGACGTCGAGCGTCACCACGACGTCTCGGATGCCCTCGACGCCGAGCAGGGCCGCGGTGGTGTCCTTGGTGAGGGTGTCCTTCATCGGGCAGCCGGCGACGGTGAGGAAGATCGCCACCGATGCCCGGCCGTCGTCGTCGACCTCGACGCTCTTGACCATCCCCAGCTCGGTGATGGGCTTGCGGATCTCGGGGTCGTTGACGCGGGACAACGCAGACAGCATCGCGTCGTGGGTGGGCAGCACGCTGGTCGGCACGATCCCCATGCTATGTCGGCGCCGGAGAGCGGTCGGACGCCCCCAGCCGCCCGCAGGAGACGCCGAAGGATCGGTCAGGACCCGTCAGGGACCGGTCAGATCATCAGCTCGTCCATGTCCTCGAGCTCCTTGCCCTTGGTCTCCTTGACCCACCGGTAGACGAAGATCAAGGACAGCAGGGCCATGACGGCGTAGAAGCCGTAGGACATGGCGAGCGAGATGTCCTTCATCTTCGGGAAGCTCACGGTGATCGCCCAGTTGGCCACCCACTGTGCGCCGGCGGCGAGCGACAGGGCGGCGGCGCGGATGCGGTTGGGGAACGACTCGCCGAGCAGGACCCAGACGACCGGCCCCCACGACATGCCGAACGCGACCACGAAGATGTTGGCGGCGACCAGCGCGATCGGTCCCTGCGCTCCCTCGAGCACCGGGGTGACCGCCCCCGACGCGTCGGTGGTCGTCTTGGCGACGCCGAAGATGATAGCCATGACGCCGAGGGCCACCGTCATGCCGACCGAACCGATGAGCAGCAGCGGTTTACGCCCGACCCGGTCGACGGTGGCGATGGCGACCAGGGTGGTGACGATGTTGACGACCGCGGTGATGACGGTGATCTTGAAGGAGTCGGCCTCGCTGAACCCGACCGCCTCCCAGAGGATGTTGGAGTAGTAGAAGATCACGTTGATGCCGACGAACTGCTGGAAGACCGAGAGCAGGATGCCGATCCACACGATGGGCAGCAGCCCGCCCTTGGGGGCTCGCAGGTCGGACCACGAGGGCTTGGTGTCGGACTCCAGGGAGGACTGGATCCGCTGGATCCGCCCCTCGATGCCCTTGGACCCCAGCATGAGCGTCAGCACCCGCCGCGCCTCCGGGATGCGGAAGTTGGCCACCAGGTAGCGCGGCGACTCGGGGATGGTGAGCGACAGGATGCCGTAGAGCAGGGCGGGGATCGTCATGGCGAGGAACATCCAGCGCCAAGCGTCCAGGCCGAGCCAGAACGGGCTCGTCGAGCTGCCGGCGACGGTGGCGAAGATGTAGTCGACGAGCAGGGACAGGAAGATGCCGGTGACGATCGCGAGCTGCTGGAGCGAGCCGAGCCGACCGCGGAGGCGGGCGGGCGCGATCTCGGCGATGTAGGCCGGGGCGATCACGGAGGCGATACCGACTCCCAGACCACCGATGATGCGGAACACGATGAGGATCCACAGGCTCGGGGCGAAGCCGGACCCGAGTGCGCTCACGAGGAAGAGCAGCGCGGCGATCTGCATGACGCGCAGCCGCCCGAGGCGGTCGGCGAGCCGTCCGGCGTAGATGGCGCCCACGGCGGCACCGAGCAGGGCAGAAGCCACGGCGAAGCCGAGGATGCCCGAGTCGACGTCGAACACCTTGCCGATCGCGCTGACGGCACCGTTGATGACCGCGCTGTCGTAGCCGAAGAGGAACCCGCCGAGGGCGGCGACACTGGCCACCTTGATCGAGGCGGAGACGTTGAACTCCTCCTCGGGACCCTCGGAGGAGTCCGTACTCGGGACCGAACTTGTGTCAGCCATGACCCACCTCTCGACGTCGAGACAATGTGCCCCATTGTGCTCCCCGCCGCACCGCTTGTCGCCGATGCAGACGCGCGTCTCATGGAACGGCTCAACGCCGGCTGTCGTCCTCGGGGGCCGAAGTAGTGGCCGGAGCCAACCCACGATCCTCCATCTCCTCAAGGAGCTGACGCAGCTCGGAGCGGATGAAGTCGCGAGTGGCGTTGTCACGAAAGGCGATTCGAAGAGCTGCGACCTCGCGGGTGAGGAACTCCGTGTCGGCGAGGTTGCGCTCGTCGCGGGCCCGGTCCTGCTCGAGGGCCACTCGGTCACGGTCGGCCTGGCGGTTCTGCGCGAGCAGGATCAGCGGCGCGGCGTACGAGGCCTGAAGCGAGAGGATCAGCGTGAGCAGCGTGTAGTTCGTTGCCCGGGGGTCGAACTGGACCGACTCCGGCAGGAAGGTGTTGAGCGCCAGCCACAGCCCGACGAAGACCGTCATGCCGAAGAGGAACTGCGCCGTGCCCATCCACCGGGCGAACGTCTCGCTGACCCGGCCGAAGGTCTCGTTGGAGAACGACGTCGCGGGGATGAACCGGCGGCGGAACTCCTGGGGCTGGTCGAGACGCGGCACCTCGCTCCCCGACCGCCGGACCACCCCGATGCGGTTGGACCGGTCAGCCACGGCTCACCTCACGGCGGTCCACGTGCCGGTCCTCTCGCCAGTCCTCGGGGAGGATGTGGTCGAGGACGTCATCCACGGTGACGGCTCCGAGGAACCGACCCTCGCGGTCGACGACGGGCACGGCCACGAGGTTGTAGGTGGCCAGCATGCGGGTGACCTGCTCGAGCGGGGCGTCCACCGGCATCGGCTCGATGCCGCGGTCGACGACGGAGCCGACCGAGGAGTGCGGAGGCTCGCGCAACAGCCGCTGGATGTGCACGACCCCGATGAAACGGCCGGTGGGCGTCTCCAGCGGCGGCCGGCAGACGAAGACCGTCGACGCGAGGGCGGGCGCCAGCTCCTCACGGCGCACGACGGCCAGCGCCTCGGCGATGGTGGCCTCGGGCCCGAGAATCACCGGCTCGGTGGTCATCAGACCTCCGGCGGTCTTCTCGTCGTAGGCGAGGAGCCGCCGCAGGGGGGCGGCCTCGTCGGGCTCCATCAGCCGGAGGAGCTGCTCCTGCCGGTCGGTCGACAGCTCGGCCAGGAGGTCGGCCGCGTCGTCGGGCTGCATGGCCTCGAGGACGTCAGCCGCCCGCTCGGTGTCGAGGCCACCGAGGATCTCGACCTGGTCGTCCTCGGGCAGCTCCTCGAGGATGTCGGCCAGCCGGTCGTCGTCCAGCGCGGCCGCCACCTCGGCCCGACGTCGGGGCGAGAGGTCGTGGATGACCTCGGCGAGGTCGGCGACCCGGAGGTCCTCGTAGTTCTCCAGCAGCTTGGCGGCGCTCTGGTCACCGGACTGCACCTGCAGACCGGTGACGTCCTCGATGTCGACGAGCACCGTCTCGCCGCGACGGCGCAGGTGCAGCCCGCGACTGGAGGCCGGGGAGGCTTTGCGGCAGAAGACCTTGTTGACGCTCCAGCTGCGACCGCGGGACTCCATGGCCATGTCCTCGACGGTGGCCGGGAACGAGCCGTCCGGGACGTGCACCGTGACGCCGCGTTCAAGCAGCTCGCCGAGGACGAGCGTCTCGTTGGTGCGCTGCTCGAAGCGGCGCATGTTGACCAGCCCGGTCGTGATCACCTGGCCGGCGTCGAGCGACGTCACACGGGTCATCGGGACGAAGACCCGGCGCCGTCCGGGCACCTCGACGACGAGCCCGATGACTCGGGGGCGGGTGACGGTGGTGCTGAAGGTGATGACGACGTCGCGCACCCGACCCACGGGGTCGCCGAGAGGGTCGAAGACACGCATCCCGGCGAGGCGCGCGACGAAGACTCGGGACATCGGGCTCACGGGGCCAGGCTAGTCGTCGCCGGGTGTGTCCTCGGGCTGACCGCGTGGTGCCTCAGCGGGTGCCGCGGCGCCGCTTGGGCCGTCCACCGAGGTGCCACGGCCGCCACCGCACGGTCGTGGCGCGGGACGGGGCGGGCGCCGCCGCACCGGATCCGTCGAGGTAGTGCCCCGGGCCCTCGACCGGGTTCCCGAACGGGGTGAGGGCCGTGACCGCGCACTGGGTGCGCCAGCGCTCCACGACGTCGTCGACCGCGTTGAGCCGCCCGGCCTGCAGGGCGGTGACCGCGGTGACCCAGCCGGAGCTGTCGGGGTCGGTCGCGGTCAGCACCCGGGTGCGCGCCTTGACCCGCAGCAGGCGTCCACCGGAGTCCTGGCTCCGCAGGACGACGACGACCTCTTCGGGCAGCCACGGCAGGTGCTGTTCACCCGGTCCGTTGACGACGTACGCCGTGGGGGCGACCCAGGCGTGCCAGACCGGCCACGCGCGGTCGCCGGGGATCTCGACCCAGATCACCCCGGACTTGGTCATCGCCTCACCCACCAGGGCCGTGACGTTGGTCAGGGTCGCCGGCGGGTCGACGGGCGGGTCAGCGGGCTGGGGCGCGGTCGGCGGGGGCGTCGCCTCGGTCACCCGTCGAGCCTAGGCGACGACGCGGCATACCGGCAGGACCGGTCCTTGGGGGTGGCCCGGTATGCCGCCGCGCGACGCAGCGGCAGGCTCACCAGCGGGACGTGGCCGCCGCCATGAGGTCGCCGAACAGCTCGCCCTCGTCGACGGGGAGCCCGCGACGCACGAACCAGTCACACATGTTGTGCGCGTCGCGCTCGAGGAACTCCGGCCCGTGCGGGTTGCCGATGATGTCGACGATCTGCGGCCAGTCGATGAAGACCAGCCGTTCCCCGTCGAGCAGGATGTTGTAGGGGGAGAGGTCGCCGTGCGCCCACCCGTGCAGCGCGAGCCGCGTCATCGTCTCGCGTACCTGGTCGAAGAGCTGGGGCAGCAGGTCGCGCCCGGGGCGGGTCTGAGCGAGACGGGGCGCGGCCTGCCCGTCGGCGCCGATGAGCTCCATCAGCAGCTCGAGCCCGTCGAGCTGCACGGGGTAGGGGACCGGCAACCCCATCGACCACAGCTTGCTGAGGACGTCGAACTCCGCCATCGACCACTGGGCCGAGATGACCTCCTTGCCGAAGTCGGTGCGGCGGGCCATCGCCCGCGTCTCCCGGCTGCGCCGAACCCGACGGCCCTCGAGGTAGCCGGCGTCCCGGTGGAACATCCGGTGCTGTGACGCGCGGAAACGCTTGGCGGCCATGACGACGTCACGGCTGGGGTCGTCCGGCATCCAGCGCCGCACGATGTGGACGTCGGCTTCCTTGCCGGTCTTGAGGACGCCCAGGTCGGCGTCGACGGCGCCGAGGGCGGTGATGACCCAGTCGGGTCGCGGTCGGGGGCCGTGCATGGCCCCGTCCCAGGACGACCACCGGTCGCCGGCGGGGGGGTCGTCAGGTTCGTTAGGGCGGGTGTCAACGCTGAAGGAGGAGAGCTCCCCGGCGTCGGGTTCGTGCTGTGTCACTGCGGTTCTCCAGAGGTGGGAGGGGTGGGGTGCGAAGGGCACCGAGGACCGTCGTCGACATGTCGGGGCCTCCTCCTCTGGTGATGACGGGTGGGGGTGAACCGGCCGGAGCCGGGCGGGCGACACCCGCCGCACCAGGGTGGCCGCGGTGAGGTCGCGCCGCAACCGGTTTTCAGGCTCGTCGGCCGTGACGTATCGCCGGCGTGCTTCCGGTCTCCTCGTAGTCAGAGGCCGGCCCGTCGGAAGCTCAGCCGGTTCGCCGGCTCGAGCCGCACCGGAGGTGCAGGCTGGTCCCGGGTCCCACGCATGCGCACGCACGGCACTGACGGCGAAGGAGGCACGGTGACGACGACGACGTCGTTCGTCCGGGGGCGTCTGAGGGTGACTCACCCCGAGACGTACCGGGCGACCAGCGTCCGCACCCGTCCCCGGTTGCCGGACCGCATCACGTCCGCCGACGTCGACGAGATGATGCGAGCGACGTTGCGGCAGAGCGGTTTCACTGCGCTCCAGCAGTTACGCGTCGCCCCCGCGCGCGGGGCGGACCGGCCTCCGGAGCCGCCTGGGCCCACGCCCGTCACGCTGACGCTCGACCTCGACGGCACCGAAGACGCGGTCGTGCTGACCGAGTCCGCTGGGGTCTACCGCTGGCTACGCCCGCGGCCCGGCGGGACGCGGGACGCCGTGCGCTCCGCGGTCTTCGACCTCACGGTGCCGGACCGTCCGCCGGGGATGCGGGGCCTGGGCCGCCGACCGCCCGACGAGCTGCGAGCCACGGTGCTCTCGTATGCCGTGCCGGACCTGGCGCGGGCGGCGATCCGGGTGCTCGAGGGCATCGTCCACCCCGGGCTCGTCCGGATCGTCGGGGACGACGTCGGCCGGTGGCAGCGGCTCGACCGCCTCGACCAGCTCGGACTCGACCCGTCCCGCACCAGCCGCCTGCTCCTGTTCGTGCACGGGACCTTCGACTCGACCGCCGGCGCCTTCGGCGGGCTGACCGTCACCCCCGAGGGCCGGGCGTTCCTCCTCGGCGCACTCGAGGCATACGACGCCGTGGTGGGTTTCGACCACAGGACCCTCAGCGAGGACCCGCTGGCGAACGCCCGTGACCTGGCGGCGCGGCTCGCGTCGTTCCCCGCGCAGCAGCCGGTCT
>JALZBI010000369.1 GCA_030947565.1 Actinomycetota bacterium | reverse complement strand
GCTCAACCGGCAGCGCCAGGTCATCTACGACGAGCGGCGCCGCGTCCTCGAGGGCGAGGACATGGAGGAGCAGATCCGCCACTTCGTCAACGACGTCATCGAGGGTTACGTGACGTCCGCGACGGCCGACGGGTATGCGGGGGACTGGGACCTCGAGCAGCTCTGGACCGCGATGCGCACCCTCTACCCCGTGTCGATCACGATCGAGGAGCTGGAGGACGAGGCCGGCGGCCGCAGCGCGATCACTCCCGAGCTGCTGCGCGAGGCGCTGACGTCGGATGCGCACCACGCCTACGACGCTCGCGAGGAAACTCTCGGCGCGGAGGTCATGCGCGAGATTGAGCGCCGCGTCGTCATGTCGGTGCTCGACCGCAAGTGGCGCGAGCACCTCTACGAGATGGACTACCTCCAGGAGGGCATCGGCCTGCGCGCCATGGCCCAGCGAGACCCGCTCGTCGAGTACCAGCGCGAGGGCTTCCTGCTGTTCGAGGCGATGATGGACGGCATCAAGGAGGAGTCGGTCGGCTACCTCTTCAACGTCGAGGTGCAGGTCGACACGCCGGCTGACGCGACGCCGGAGCCGGCGCTCCAGCCGATGTCGGTGAGCGACATGCTGGGCGGCCTGGCGGCACCGCAGGATGCGGCCGACGCGCCGATAGCGGACGACGCCCCGGTCGAACCGGTGCTCACGGGGGGTGGCGCGAACGGCGCCGGCCCGGCGCCGACGCCCCAGGACGCCCCGGCCACGGCGCCCGGGCGGTCACCGGCGTTCACCGCCAAGGGTCTGCAGGCGCCGACCGTGCGACAGCTGCACTACACCGCACCGAGCGACGACGGCGGGGTCGAAGAGCGCAACGTCACCGACGAGGCCGGAGCGAGCACGGCCAACGGGTCCACGTCGAACGGTTCTGGCGGGAGCAACCGCCCGCAGCGCCGCCCGTCGAAGAAGGGCCGCCGGCGCGGGAAGTGAGGCGCCGTTAGCGCCTACCCTGCGCGGAGGCGCCTGACGTGCGGCTCAGCCGATCACAAGGTCCGTGACCACCCATCGGTGGTCGACTCCCGTGAGGCGCATCGCCATCGCCCGCACCCGGTCGGGATGGACGACGACCACGGCCACCTCGACGACCCCGTCGCTGATGTCGTGCACGCGGACGCGGCGCACGACCGGGCGGCGCCCGTGCTCCAGGCCCCGCCGGGCGGCGACGAGCGCCCGCCGAGCCAGCACGGCGTAGACCTCGGGGCTGGCCCAGCGGATGACCTGCGGCGCGGGGCGGGCACCGACCATGACCTCGCTGAGCGCCTGGGCCAGCTGGGGGGCGAAGAGCACCGGGTCGGGCAGGTCGGTCGATCGGGACCGCTGGCGTTCGAAGTATCGGTCGTCGTCCGGGGTGTAGTCGATGGCGAGGGCGTCCTGGATGTAGGGCGACTCGGTGGTGCGCAGCTCGTCGACACTGATGATGGGCGGTTCGGTGCTGGGGATCGGCAACACCCGCAGGCGGGGGTACGTCGTCATGAGCCGGCTCCTTCGGTGGGGTCGGACGGCGCCGTGAGCTCCTGCCCGACCTGGATGAGGTGGGGGTTCGCGCCGATGACGGCGCGGTTCGCGGCATACCAGCGGGGCCACTCACGGGCGACCTGCGCGGCCGTTGCGTCCGGGCCCAGGTGGCGAGCGGCGATGCGCCACAGGCTGTCGCCGCGCGCGACCCGGACGGAGGTCGAGGCGTCAGCGGACGACGTGGTCGACGCCGTCGACGGGGCGCGGGGAGCCGGGCCCAGCGGGCCGAGGGTCGGCACCGGTCGCTGTTGGGTCGGGGCGGACTCAGCCGTCGAGGTTGTCGAGGTTGTCGAGGTTGTCGGGGTCGTCGGGGTCGCCGCGGTCGGCGGGGCACTCGGGGTCGTCACCGAGAAGCCGGGGTCGGGGGCGCTCGTCGAGGGTGCCGTCGTCGTGACGCCGGGGGTCGGGGTCGGGCCGCTGTCGACGGCCGGAGCCGGACCGGTGACCGTGAACGACGGGTCGGGAGCAGGCGCTGGCGCGACGCTGGTCGCGGCCGGAGTGGGGTGTGGGCCCGCTGCGTGCGCGACGGCCGGTAGGCCCGCCACGAGGGCGGTGCCGAGAGCCAGCGCCACCGCTCGCCGGACGGCCACGGGGGCCAGCCGGTCGGCGAGGTGAGCCGCGAGCCGCCCGAACTCACCGGGCAGGGCCGCCAGGGTGGCGATGAGGGCGGTCGACCCGAGCCAGCCGGTGACGGCGACGCCAAGGGCGCAGACGACCACGACGAGGAGGTCGGCCGGAGCATGGGGTCCGGTCTCGAGGACGGCGCCGAGCGAGGTCGAACCGGCCGCCCAGAAAAGGCGGAGCACGACCGTGGTCGCCACGACCGTGCCGAGAAGCACGATGAGGGCCCGAGCGATCGGTACTGTGCTCTGCGGGGCCCGTGCTGCCATCGTCATCCTCGAGTTTAGACTGTTTACCGTTGTTTGCTGAGTTTTACGGACGGCAGTGGTCGAGTCAAGGGTTTCGCTACACTCCGTCGATGCGCTGGGAACGGCTGTTCGACGACCTCGAGGCGCAGCTCGGCGCCGACGACGTGCGCGAGCTTTCCGCCGAGGTGGCCGACCGCACCCGCCGGGAGCGAGCCCAGCTCGGGCTCTTCGAGCGCCTCACCGCCGTGCTCGACGGGCCGGTTCTCGAGCTGCGCGTGGCCGGGGTCGGCCTCGTCAAAGGGGTCGTCACCGGATGTGGGCCGGAGTGGGTCCTCGTGAACCAGCGCGGCGACCAGCCGCTGAGTGTGGTCCGCGACGGGGCGCCCGACCGCCCGGTGCTCGTGGCCGTCTCGGCTATCCGGGCGGTGGGTGGACTGTTCGGGGCGAGTCCGAGCGGCGCTGTGGCCCGCGGGTTCGGGCTGGGGGCCGCGCTGCGGGCGGTGAGCCGCGACCGGGCGGTGGTCGACGTCGTCGACGTCGACGGCACGCTCGTCACGGGCACGCTGGACGCGGTGGGTCAGGATCTCGTCGAGGTCGCGGAGCACCCGGGTGACCTGCCTCGCCGGTCGGAGAACGTCGTCCGCGTCGTTGCGGTCCCGTTCACCGCGCTGGCCGCCGTTCGCCGCCGGTGACCGGGGGGGGCATCGACGACCGGCGGGGGCAGCGATGAGCCGCCTCGTCCGCCGGTCGACGGGCCTGCGTCAGCCGGCCACTCAGGACCGGCCCCCCACAGGGTCCGTCGGGTCAGGCCAGGTCTTCCG
>JALZBI010000368.1 GCA_030947565.1 Actinomycetota bacterium | reverse complement strand
CTGGAGCCGCTGGGGCTGACGACGCTGCGCCGCCCGGCATCCTGGACCCTGCGCAGCAAGCTCGTCGCCTCGATGCTCGCCCTCTTCGTCGTGGTCACGCTCGCCAGCGGCGCTGCCACGGTCTTCGCCCTGCGCGGCTACCTCTACGACCAGATCGACGGGCAGCTGCGCAGCTCCGTGCAGCGGTACACCGGCGGCAACCAGGGCCCCACACCGAATTCGAACGACCGGGGTCGCGGGCCGGGCAACGAAGGCCTGTACGCCGTTTTCGGCACGGTCAACCAGGGCGTCGCCGCCGACTCGAACAACCAGCGGGTCGCCCTGACCGAAGCGCAGCTTGCCCAGATCTCGGCGGCCGGTATCGGCAGCACCCCGGTGAACATCGACCTCGGCGGCACCCTCGGCCAGTACCGGGTCATTTCCGCGCAGGGCCTCTTCGGAACCTCCGACGGCCTCACCCAGCTGACCGTCGTTAGCGGGTTGCCGACGGGCCCGGAGGACCGCACGGTCGGCCGGATGATCGTCATCGGCCTCTCCGGGGTGCTGGGCGGCCTGGTCCTGGTGGGTCTGGCCGGCACCTGGCTGGTCCGCCGCAACCTACGCCCCCTCCACCGGGTGGCGGCCACCGCGACGCGCGTCGCCCACCTCCCGCTCGCCGCCGGACAGGTCGACATCGCCGAGCGCGTGCCCGCGGAGGACACCGACACTCGCACCGAGGTCGGCCAGGTCGGGGCCGCCCTCAACGAGATGCTCGACCACATCGACGGCGCCCTCAACGCCCGGCAGAAGAGCGAGGAACGGGTGCGCCAGTTCGTCGCCGACGCCAGCCACGAGCTGCGTACGCCGCTGGCCTCGATCCGGGGGTACGCCGAGCTGACCCGCCGCGAGCGCGAGCCGGTCCCTCCGACGGTGGTTCACGCGATCGGGCGCGTCGAGTCCGAGGCCATGCGCATGTCCACGCTCGTCGAGGACCTGCTCCTGCTGGCGCGCCTCGATGCCGGCCGGCCGCTCGACCACGTCACCGTCGACCTCACCGAGATGGTGGTGAACGCCGTCAGCGATGCCCACGCCGCCTCGCCCGACCACGTCTGGCAGCTGGATCTGCCCGACGAGCCGGTCGAGGTCCAAGGTGACCCGGCCCGTCTGCACCAGATCGTGGCCAACCTGCTCGGCAACGCCCGCACGCATACCGCGCCGGGCACCGTGGTGCGGACGAGCATCTCGCCGGAACCCGGTCGGGTGCGGATCTCCGTGCGCGACAACGGTCCCGGGGTCCCCGAGGACCTACAGCCCAACGTCTTCCAGCGGTTCGCCCGCGGTGACTCCTCACGCAACCGGGCGGCCGGCAGCACCGGCCTGGGCCTGTCCATCGTGGCCGCCGTCGCGCAGGCCCACGGAGGCACCGTCGAGCTGGACAGCCAGCCCGGCGACACCACCTTCAGCGTCCTCCTCCCCGCCTGACCGCTCCCCGGTCTCCCGGTACCCGCTCACCCGCTCACCCGCTCACCCGCCTAATAGGAGCACAGCGCAGGGTCTACGCAGCATGAGGAGCACAACGCACGGATTTCCATGCGCTGTGCTCCTCATGTCGGTGGGCCCGAGCGCTGCGCTCCTATTAGGCACATTCCAGGGGCCGGGTGCTCATCGCGACGTGCTGGGGGCGTCACAGGGGGGGCGCATAGGGGCCGTCGCCAACCTCAGGGTCATGAACTCGACGACCCTCTCCCGTTCGGCGTCCGACGTGTCGGCCCTTCCCCCCGCCACGTCGAGCGCCGGCGGCCGTCCCGCCGGCTGGGTGCAGCGGGTGTGGCGTGGGCCGGCGGGCGACCCGACCTGGGCCCGCCCCGCCCTCATCGGCCTGCTCGTCGCCACGGCGGCGTTCTACCTCTACAACCTCACCGCGAGCAGGTGGGCGAACTCGTTCTACTCCGCCGCCGTGCAGGCGGGGTCGACCAACCTCGAGGCCTTCTTCTTCGGCTCCTCCGACGCCGGCAACTCGATCACCGTCGACAAGCCCCCCGCCTCTCTCTGGGTCATGGCCCTGTCGGTCAAGCTGCTCGGCCTGAACTCGTTCGCGATCCTCCTCCCGCAGGTGCTCATGGGCGTGGCCAGCGTGGGCGTGCTGTACGCCACGGTCAAGAAGAGCTTCGGCGTGCAGGCTGGCCTCATCGCCGGTGCCGTCCTGGCCCTCACCCCAGTCGCGGTGCTGATGTTCCGCTTCAACAACCCTGACGCCCTGCTGACACTGCTCATGGTGCTGGCGGCGTGGGCCACCCTCAAGTCCATCGAGAAGACCTCTCCGAGATGGTTCATCGTCGTCGGCGTCTTCATCGGGTTCGCGTTCCTGACCAAGACCCTCCAGGCCTTCCTCGTCGTGCCCGGGTTCGCCCTGACCTACCTCGTCGCGGCCAAGACCGCGCTAACCAAGCGCATCTGGCACACCATCCTCGGCGGCTTGGCCATCGTCGTGTCCGCCGGGTGGTGGGTCGCGGTCGTCGAGCTACTTCCGGCGAACCTGCGCCCCTACGTCGGCGGCTCGCAGACCAACTCGTTCCTCGAGCTGACCTTCGGCTACAACGGTCTCGGCCGCATCACCGGCAACGAGACCGGGTCCGTCGGCGGCGGCGGCGGCACCGGCGGCAACTGGGGTGCGACCGGGCTCGGCCGGATGTTCGACTCCGAGATCGGCGGCCAGATCTCCTGGCTGATTCCCGCCGCGCTGATCCTGCTCGCCGTCGGCCTGTTCCTCCGGGGTCGCGCGCCGCGCATCGACGCCCGCCGCGCGGCATACCTCGCCTGGGGCGCGTGGCTCGTCGTCACACTGCTGACCTTCTCGCTGATGGCCGGCATCTTCCACGCCTACTACACGATCGCCCTCGCCCCCGCCATCGCCGCCCTGGTCGGCATGGGTGCGGCCGAGGCCTGGGAGCGTCGCGACCGGGCGGTCGGCTCGATCGCGCTCGCGACGGCCACGACGGCGACCGCGGTGTGGGGCTTCGTCCTGCTCTCGCGCACGACCGAGTGGAACGCGTGGCTACGTATCGTCGTCCTCGCCGTCGGGCTGGCGGCCGCCTTCGGGTTCCTCGCCGTCACCCGGATGCACCGGCGCGCCCTGCCCGTGCTGGTCGGAGCCGCCCTCTTCGCCGGGCTGCTCGGCCCGGCGGCCTACTCCGCGCAGACCGTCGCGACCGGTCACTCGGGTTCGATCGTCGACGCCGGGCCGACCGTCGCCGGCGCCCAGGGTGGTCCTGGCGGTGCCGGGGGAGGCG
>JALZBI010000367.1 GCA_030947565.1 Actinomycetota bacterium | reverse complement strand
CCCCTGCTGGGCGAGCTGCTCGACGAGCCGCCGGTACTTCGGCAGCAACCCGGCGTGGTGCACCCCGATCCCATGGCGGACAAGCGTGGACAGCGTGCGGCCGAACCCGGGTGCGAACCGGAACCCACCGACCACTGCGGCGATCCGGTCGCGCTCGGCCCGGGTGGCCACGGGCACCGAGAGCAGCGACTGGGCCCGTTCCAGGGCGGCCGCCTGGGTGAAGTGCACGACGTAGACCGGTGCCTGGTGGGTCTGCAACAGCTCGGTGATGGTGTCGTGGACGGGGGTCATCGCCCACGTGAAGGACAGCGGAACCGGCCGGTCGCCTGACGCGACGACGGCCGTGGGACGTCCGGTGCGCTGCACGAGATCGGTCTCGAACCGGGCCGTGTCCCCCAGCGTGGCCGACAGGAGCAGGAACTGGGCCTGCGGCAGCTCGAGGATCGGCACCTGCCACGCCCAGCCCCGGTCAGGCTCGGCGTAGAAGTGGAACTCGTCCATGACCACCTGGGTGATATCGGCTCGATGTCCCTCGCGCAGAGCGATGTTGGCGAGCACCTCGGCGGTGCAGCAGATCAGCGGGGCGGTGGGGTTGACCGCGGCATCGCCGGTGAGCATTCCGACGAGATCGGGACCGAGGGCCGCGCACAATGCGAAGAACTTCTCTGAGACCAGCGCCTTGATGGGGGCGGTGTAGAACGTGCGACCGCCGCCCGCCGCCAGCGCCGCCACGTGGGCCCCCAGCGCGACCAGGCTCTTGCCCGAGCCGGTCGGCGTGCCCAGGATGAGGTTCGACCCGGAGACGACCTCGATCAGGGCCTCCTCCTGCGCGGGGTACAGCGTGAGGCCCTGATCGGAGACCCAGTCGACCAGCGCAGCGAAGACGTCGTCGGGTGAGGGCGGCGCGGCGGGGCCGCCGGCCCGCAAGGCGTCCAGCGCCTGTCGCAGCGGGGGCAGGGCCGGCACGACGGCGACAGACAGGGAGGTGGTCATCGGGTCCATTCTCCCGCGCCCCTGTGCAGGCCGGTCAGATGCCCTGCCAGTCGGGCTTGTCCGCCCACACCTGGGCGTAGTAGTCGCGCAGGGTGAGGCGGCCGGCGGCGGCGGAGTCCAGGACGACGGTGACGTGCGGGTGCAGCTGCAGGGCCGAGGCGGGGCACATCGCGGTGACCGGTCCCTCGACCGCCTGACGGACCGCTTCCGCCTTGCCGTCGCCGGTGGCGAGCATGACCAGGTGCCGGGCCTCGAGGATGGTGCCCAGGCCCTGCGTCAGGACGTGACGCGGCACGTCCTCCACCGCGTCGAAGAACCGGGCGTTGTCCTTCCGGGTGCGCGGCGTCAGCGTCTTGACCCGGGTGCGGGAGGCGAGGGACGAGCCCGGTTCGTTGAACGCCAGGTGCCCGTCCGACCCGATGCCGAGCAGCTGCAGGTCGACTCCGCCGGCGTCGGTGATCTGTTCCTCATACGCCGTGCAGGCACCGGGGACGTCGTCGGTCTGACCGTCGGGTGTATGCAGGTGATCGGCGGGAAGGTCCACAAGAGAGGCGAACTCGCGCTCGATGACGCGCCGGTAGCCCTCAGGGTGGTTGGGCGCCAGGCCGAGGTACTCGTCGAGGGTGAAGGCCGACGTCCCGGAGAACGACACGGCCCCGGCGGCATACCGCCGGACCAGCTCGGCGTAGACCGGGGACGGGCTCGACCCGGTCGCCAGGCCCAGCACCGCGGTCGGTCGGCGGCCGACCAGGGCCACGACGGCGTCGGCCACGAGGGCCGCCCGCTCCGCCTCGGTGTCGAGGACGACGACCTCCACGCTCAGACCACCTCATTCGCTTGTCTGGGACCATCCTGCCGGACGGCGAGGGCGCTCAGGCCAGCGTGGTCGCCAGCAGCGCGTCCACCGCACTCGCCGACACCGCGGACGCCCCGTGGCTCAGGAGCACGGCCCGTCCGGGCAGCCGGTCCGGGCCCGGCCACCCCATCTCGACGACGACGAGGTCGGGACGAGCCAACGCCAGGGCCGCCAGCCGCTCGCGCACCCAGGCATACCGGTGCCCGTCGCGCACGAGCGCGACCACCGACCGCCCGGGGTCGAGGTCAGGGAGCGGGTCGCCCTCACGCAGGTCGTGGGCCGGCCGGCCGTGGAGGACCGCCCCAGGCAGGGGAAGGCCCCACGGGGCGCGACCGACCGCTGGGTTGGAGGCGGTGACGAGGCGCAGCACCTGCGGCGCGGTGAGGGCGTCGAGCCGGCCCACGACGGTGATCCCGCGCCGGGCCGCCTCCTCGCTGGCCGACGGCTCGCCATGGTGTGCGGCGGACCGGGCCGCGCCCGCGCCGAGGGCGGCGAGGCGGCTACGGGCCGCGGCCACCCGCCCGGCCGCCTGAGCCAGCCGCACCCGCGACAGGGTGCCGTCCTGGACCGCGCCGACGATCCCGTCGTGGGCCGACTGCACCCGTTCGTCGTCCAGCTCGGAGCCGAGGCACAGCAGGTCGACCCCCGCCTGCAGCGCGCGGACCGCCGCCGCCGGTATGCCGATCTCACCGCTGGCGCCGCGCATCTCCAGGGCGTCACTCACCAGCAGTCCGTCGAACGCCAGCCCACCCTCGTGCTCTGGGGCCCTCAGGAGACTGACCGCAGCGGGGCTGAAGGTTGCCGGCCCGGTGGGGTCGATCGCCCGCAGGACGACGTGAGACGTCATGACCGCCACCGCCCCGGCTCGCACTCCCGACGAGAACGGGACGAACTCGCGCTGCCGGAGGACGTCCTCCGGTGCCTCGACGACGGGTCGCTCGACGTGCGAGTCCGTGACGGTGTCGCCGTGGCCGGGGAAGTGCTTGAGGCATGCCCCCACTCCCGCCTGCTGGAGTCCACGGACCCAGGCGTCGGTATGCCGCGCGACGAGGCTGGCGTCGACCCCGAAGCTGCGCACCCCGATGACGGGGTTGAGCGGGTTGGAGTTGACGTCGGCCACAGGGGCGAAGTCGAGGTCGACACCGACGGCACGGAGCTGGTCACCGATGTCATAAGCGACGCGCGCCGTGACCAGCACGTCATCGACCGCACCGAGCACCGCATGGCCGGCGTGCGGGCTCCCGACGCGGTAGTAGAGGCGGGTCACGTCACCGCCCTCCTCGTCGATGGCCACCAGTGAGTCGGGGGCGGCGGCATGGATCGCGGCCGTCAGCGACCGGACGGTCTCGAGATCGGGAGCGTTGCCCCCGAACAGGCAGATCCCGCCGAGCCCATCCGCCAGCCGTCGCCTCACCCAGTCG
>JALZBI010000070.1 GCA_030947565.1 Actinomycetota bacterium | reverse complement strand
CCGACGCGGCGCCGGAAACGCCGAGAGCGAGCAGGACCCCGACCAGACCGACCAGGGCGGTCAGTCGGCGGGCAGGAAAGAGCACTCGATCAAGGGGCATGACCAGTTTGTCCGTTCCGACTCTGGGGGCGGTGCGCCGGCCAATGGTCCAGCGACATCAGAGTCACAGTGGGATTCGCCGCGGCCCCCACCGCAGATGGGCCATACCCTAAGCATTCTCCGCCAACCACAACAGCCCTCGAACGGCCTTACCTGGCGCGGACAACCCCTGACACGTCACCGGGCGATCATGAGCGTCCGGACGACGGTGCCGTCCTCAGGGTCCACGAGGGCCACGGCGAAGCGGCCGGTCATGGGCACCGACACGCGGCTCGTATGCGGCTGCCCGGCGGTCGGGGTGAAGACCGGGTAGGTGATCTCGGTGCTCCCCACGGTCACCTTCAGGGCGTACGGCCCCGCACCCGGCTGACCCCCGGGTGCGGTGACGACGACATCGACCGTCGTTCCGGAGACGGCACCGAAGGCCATCGACAGGCCGGTCGGCGCCGTGCTCACCGGCACCGCGCGCTCGGCGGACCGGCTGCTCAGGCCCACCGCCATGGCGGCCACCACGAGGCTGACAGCGACCCAGGGGGCGGCGCGGAGGACCTCGCGCCCGCCGCCGGGTGGGACAACCGGCGCCCGCACCCGGGGTCCGGCGGCGGCGGCCAGGGCGACGAGGGCGGCGAGGCCGATCCCGATCGTCCAGCCCCGGGTGGAGAACCCCCATGGACCGCCGCCGAGGACCCCCAGGAGGACGAGGCCAGCCAGCAGACCGCCCCCCGCGAGCACCAGGGCGTCCAGCAGTCCCCGGCCGCGGCGCCGGGCCAGCCGTTCGGCGGCGAGACCGATGCACACCAGCGCGCCGACGCGTAGAACTGCGTCGGGTGCGGCCAGCAACGCGGCCACGACGACGGCAGCCACGACGCCCGCCCGCCACAGCAGGGCGGGCCGCACCCGGGAGTCAACCCCCAGCACGGAAGGGCTCCAAGGCATAGACGACGATCGACCCGTTGTCGTAGACGGTGCTCACGGACGGGCTGTCCGCGAGGATCTGAAGCCTCGTCGGGGTAGGTGCCGTGCCACGGCGCCGGTCGGCCGCGACATACTGGATGTTGTTCTGGGACAACGCGTCCTGAAGGATGACCGACTCGTCGCGGAGCTGGGTCACCGGCTGCTGCCGGTCGGCGATGGCCATGAGCAAGCCGGCATCGGTCGTCGTGTAGACCCGGCTGTCGCCGGGGAGGTTGGCGCTCATCCAGGTCACGGCGGCCTCGGTCTCGGGGTCATACCCGCGCACCCCTTCCAGCACGGCGGCCTGACCGGCGGGCGCCGTGTCCGTGGGGACCGCGACGGCTCCGCCCACGCCGACGACGCCGACGGCCACACCCAGGAGGGCCGCCCGCCACCTCTGGGGCCGGCGCTGCCAGAACCACCAGGCGGTCACGAAGGCGGCGCCGGTGACGACCACGCCCACTGCCCAGGAGGCGATGGACCCTCCCGCCGGCAGTGCTCCCGCGGCGACCACCAGCAGGCTGAGCACGGCTGCCCCGGCCAGCACGACGGCCAGCGAGACGCGCCGGCCCACGAACAACCTCGACCGCACCAGGCCCAGGACGACGCCGAGGACGGTGGTCACCGTGGCCACCGTCAGCATCCCGGCGGCCCACCCGGGCAGCCCGGCCGCCACGTCGAGCCAGGACGGGAGGGGGGGCGAGGCGAGGGCCCGATCCTGGTTCGCCGGGCCCGTCGTCACCGTCGTGGCGTGCACGGCCACGACGACCACGGCCAGGGCGGCCACCGCGCCGGCCGTCGCCAGCGCTGGTACCGACGACGTCTGGGCCGGGTGCACCAGTGCCTCCACGACGACCCACGCCAGCACGGCGACCACCATGGCGATCGCGGTCCTCTGGTCCGTCCAGGCGACGGCGACCAGCACGAGCGCGGGGGCGGCGGCGGAGATCCGCGAACCCCGTCGCCGGGACACCAGCAGGTATGCGGCGAACACCGCCAGCGCCGTCGCCAGCCGCGCCGGCGACGAGGAGCTGGGGGTTCACCGCGTACAGCACCACGGCCAGTGCACCGATGCGGCTCGAGCGGGTGACGTGGGTGACGAGCAGCAGGAGGGCACCGGCCAGGACCACCCGGACGATGACGACGAGGGTCAAGGCGCTGGCGTGGACGGAGAGCCCGGTCAGCGCCTGGACGCCGGTCGTGGCCAGCGCGAGCCCGGGGACGGCCGCGAGGTCCGGAGCGAGGGCGCCGGCCGCGAACGGCTGTCCGCTCAGGGCGATCTCGCGAACGGTGAGGATGCGCGCGACGTCGGCGTCGCGCACGAAGAGGGCCGGTTGCCCGAGCACCTGCGCGGTCTGCAGAAGCCCGGCCAGGGTCAGGGCGAGCACGGCCGGCGTTGCCGGTCGACTTCTCGGCAGAGCCAGGCCGACCGCGGCCGGCACGACGATGAGCAGGATCCCGACGACGTACGCCGGCTGCCAGGTGGCCGGGGTGGCCGGGGTGGAGCCGGGCCCGCCGTCATGGGCGGCGGCTACGGCCAGCGCTACCAGGAACAACCCGATGGCCATGACCAGGAGCGCCGGCCATGGCCCGACCGCTCGACCGATCGCGCCCGCGGCGCCCAGAGGTCGGCTCGGGGTGGGGTTGCGCGTTCGGGCAGCCGGCTCGGCCGGCTCGGACGCCCCCGGTTCCCGGGACTGTCGGGGAGCAAGGTCGGCCGGCGTCGCCGAGGGGTCGAACCCGGGCGGCGGCTGGTGAGGGGCTAGGTCGTGGGTCCGCGCAGCACTGGGCACGTCGTGCTCCTCCCACTGGTCGGCCGGCATGGCAGGCCTACGGGGTTCCCGGTCCGCTGCGATGGGTTCGCTGCCGTTGCGTCATCGGATGGGTGGCCGTCATCGACCAGGAGCGACCACGTCGGGCGCCGGTTGGTCGCGACGACTGGTGGCGCACGACCTCGGGCGGGAGGACGCGAACGGCCCCCGAACCGTCACGACTCGCCACCCCCCACACCGCAACCGGCACCGCAAGCGGCGGACGAATACCCCGTGGCGCACCCCGCCAAACGGGGCTAGCGCTTGCCGCGCCAGACCCGTTCGAAGGGCAGCCGCCACGCGTGGGGGGCGACGAGCTGGTGAATGGCGTTGGGACCCCAGCTGCCCGGGGGGTAGGGCTTGACCGGCGGCGGGTCGTCAAGCAGGGGCTGCGCCCGCTCCCAGAGCGACTCGATGCCGTCGGCGGTCGTGAAGAGGGTGTGGTCACCGCGCATGGTGTCGAGGATGAGCCGCTCGTACGCCTCCAGTACGTCCGAGTAGTGCTCGCCCTCCTGCGTGGCGAACTGCATCGACAATTTGTCCATCTTCATCCCTGGCCCAGGCCGCTTGCCGTAGAACGACAGGGACACCTTCGAGTCCTCGGACAGGTCGAAGGTCAGGTGGTCCGGGCCCTGCTTGCCGACGCCCGAGTTGGGGGGGAACATCGACTTCGGTGCCTCCTTGAAGGCGATCGAGATGATCCGCTGGCCCTCCGCCATCCGTTTGCCCGTGCGCAGGTAGAACGGCACCCCGGCCCAGCGCCAGTTGTCGATGCCGCAGCGCAGGGCGATGAAGGTCTCAGTGTCACTGTCGCGGGCCACCCCCGCCTCCGAGGTGTAGCCGGAGTACTGACCCCGCACCACGTCGGTGGGCATGATCGGCATGAGGGAGCGGAAGACCTTGTTCTTCTCCTCGCTGATCGCGCGCGGCTCCAACGCGGTCGGCGGCTCCATCGCGACGAACGCGAGCACCTGGAGCAGGTGGGTCACGACCATGTCCTTGAAGGCGCCGGTCTGCTCGTAGAACGACGCCCGCCGGTCGAGGCCGAGGGTCTCCGGGATGTCGATCTGCACGTGGTCGATGAAGTCGCGCTTCCAGATGGGCTCGAACAGCCCGTTGGCGAAGCGGAAGGCGAGGATGTTCTGCGCCGCCTCCTTGCCGAGGAAGTGGTCGATGCGGAAGATCTGGCTCTCGTCGAAGGTCTGGTGGACCGTGTCGTTGAGGATGACGGCGCTCTCGAGGTCGGTGCCGAACGGCTTCTCCATGATGACCCGCGAGCGGTCGACGAGACCGGCGTCGCGCAAGGTGGCGATGACGTCGGGTGCGGCCGCCGGCGGCACGCTCATGTAGTGGATGCGGCGCGCCTGGGGGCCCAGCTCCCGCTCGGCCGCCTCGACCTTGGCCTTGAGGCCGGCAGCGCCGTCGGCGGTCGGGACGTAGTGCAGCCGGGCCGCGAAGGTCTTCCACTCCTCCGGCGTCAGCGGATGGGTCGAGAACTCCTCGACCGCCTGCTTGGCGAAGGCGCGGAAGGAGTCGTCGTCCATGTCTTCCAGCGACGTGCCGACGACCTGGATGTCGGGGGTCAGGGCGGAGTTGACGAGGTGGGCCATGCCCGGAAGGAGCTTGCGCCGGGAGAGGTCACCCGCTGCCCCGAACAGGACGATGACGTGAGGATTGAGTCGCTCCGGGCCGCCGCGTCGGGGACGCAACGACGGTGACGGATACGCGATCGTCTGCGGGGCAAGGGCGGTCACGGTCCGATCTTGGCACCCCAGCCGGGGGGTCGCCACCTCCCACCCCTGAGACACCGCCAGTCACCACCAGACACCAGCAGACACCAGCAGACACCAGCAGACACCAGCACGGCACGGAGCGCGAACCGGCCCGCGCATCCGAAGGGTCCGGAAGGCGCGGGCCGGCTCGACCGACGGTGGGCTCAGGCGAGCGCCGCGTCCAGCGTGATGTCGACGCCGGTGAGCGCCTTACTGACCGGGCAGCCGGCCTTGGCGTCCTCGGCGGCCTTGATGAAGCCGGCCTCGTCGAGCCCCTCGACATCGCCGCGAACGGTCAGCACGATGCCGGTGAGCCGGAAGCCGCCGGCCGGGTCAGGGCCTAGGGCGACGTCAGCGGTCACGTCGAGCGCCTTGGGCGTGCCGCCGGCCTGTGCCACGAGAGCGGACAGCTGCATCGCGTAGCACGACGAGTGGGCCGCCGCGATGAGCTCCTCGGGGCTCGTCGCACCGCCGGCGTCGTCGGCCGCACGCTTGGGGAACGAGACGTTATAGGTGCCGACCTTCGAGCTGCTCAGCTCGACGGTGCCGTATCCGTCCTGCAGCCCTCCGGTCCAGGCGGTCTTGGCGGTGCGTGTGGGCATGGGTGCTCCTTGTGTCGGTGGACAGGATGAACGGGGGTGTCGCACGGGGTGCGGCCGGCGGCGAGGTGCCCGACGGGTGCTGCCCCCCCGGCTCCTACCTTCTCCCACCGGTCCCAGCAGCGGAAGTCCGCCCCCCGGAGTAGCCCCGCCCGATCCTCCACTCCTGGTCGGCTCGTCCGAGGGGTTAGCGTGTCGCGCGGGACATGACGTGGCTGTCGATGGGGCCACCGGGAGTCCGGACGCGGGAGAGGATGAGAGTGACGCAGCTGTTGCTCGGGATCGACATCGGCACGGCGAGCACGAAGGGTGTCGTGACGACCGTCGACGGCGAGGTCGTCGGGACGGCCGTGCGCAAGCACGCGATGTCACTGCCCCGTCCGTCGTGGGCTGAGGTCGACGCTCGACGGGTCTGGTGGGACGACCTCGTGGCGGTGGCCCGTGAGCTGATGGGCTCGGTGGCCCAGATGGGGCACGGCAGCGTCGCCGGGCTGTGTGTCAGCGGCGTCGGCCCGTGCCTGCTGGTCTGCGACGGCGACGTCGAACCGGTCCGGCCCGCCATCCTCTACGGCATCGACGGCCGCGCCGAACGCGAGATCATCGAGCTGACCGAACGGTTCGGTGCGGACGCCATCCTCGACCGGTGTGGCAAGGCCCTCAGCACGCAGGCCGTCGGTCCCAAGATGCTGTGGTTCCGTCGCAACGAGCCGCAGGCCTGGGCGCGTGGAAAGCGTTGGTACAACAGCAACTCATTCGTCACCGCCAAGCTCACCGGTGAGTACGTCCTCGACCACCACACAGCGAGCCAGTGCGACCCGCTCTACGACGTGCGCCGCAACACGTGGATCGACGAATGGGTGCCCGAGGTGGCCGGTGACATCGAGATGCCCCGGCTCGTGTATCCCCACGAGGTCGTCGGGCGGGTGACGGCCGCCGCGGCCGAGGAGACCGGCATACCGGAGGGCACGCCCGTCTCACCCGGAACGGTCGACGCCTGGGCCGAGGCGTTCTCGGCCGGCGCCCGCCAGCCCGGTGACCTCATGCTCATGTACGGGTCCACCCTCTTCTTCGTCCAGGTGCTGCGGCACTTCCGCACCCACCCCAAGCTGTGGACGACCGTCGGCGTCGAGCCCGGGCAGCACACCGTGGCCGCGGGGATGTCGACGTCCGGCTCGCTCACCTCGTGGGTGCAAGACCTGTCCGGTGGCGCCAGCTTCGAGCAGCTCGTGTCGGAGGCGGCCGCCGTCCCGGCCGGCTCGGACGGACTGCTGCTCCTGCCGTACTTCGCGGGGGAGCGCACGCCGATCTTCGACCCGCACGCCCGCGGGGTGGTCGCCGGCCTGACGCTGCGCCATGGTCGCGGCCATCTGTTCCGGGCGGTCTACGAGGGAATCGCCTACGGCGTACGGCAGATCGTCGACTTCCTCGAGCACGAGGACGACCCGATCAAGCGCATCGTCGCCATCGGGGGCGGCACCCAGGGGGGCCTCTGGACGCAGATCGTCAGTGATGTCACCGGGCGGGAGCAGCACGTCCCCGCCCAGACCATCGGCGCCTCCTACGGCGACGCCCTGCTGGCGGCCATCGGCAACGGGCTGGTCCCTCCCGAGACCGACTGGGCGACAGCGGGTTCCGTCGTCAAGCCCCGGCGGGAGGTCCGCGAGGTCTACGACCGCCTGTATGCCGGGTACGAGGCGTTGTACCCCGCGACGGCGTCGATCGTGCACGACCTGGCGGCGATCCAGGAGTCGTCGGCCTCCAGCCTCGACTGAGCCGCGGGAGGGCCCGGCCCGGGCGTCCGGGCCGGTCTCACCTCAGCGCGCGGTGGGCGAGAAGTGCTCTCGCCGTGGGGGAGTCGGTCACCAGGGTGTTGACCCATCCGGCCTTGGCCGCCGCAAGGATCGCGGGCACCTTGTCGGCCCCGACCGCCACGCCGATCGAGCACGGCACGCGGGTGAGGTCGGCCAGGTCCATGGCCATCAGCCGGTCGCTGCCGGGGAACGACAGGGGCCGCCCGTCACCGTCGAACGGGCGGGAGCAGATGTCACCGACGGCGGCCGAGAGGGCCGGGTCGTCGCGGGCCAGGACACTCGGCCGCAGCTGGCGGGCGCGGGGCGGCGCTCCGATCCCCAGCAGGGCCACCTTGGCGTCGCTCCAGAGCGAGGTCACCCGACGGGTCGACGACTCCTCCAGCAGCATCCGGTAGAGGCCCTCGCTGGGCTGCAGCGGGGCATACAGGAGCATCGGGCTGCCGTGCACCTTGACCGCGATGGCCCGGGCGATCTCGTTGGTCTGGTAGGGCTCTCCCGGCTCGTCGACGCCACCGACGGTCGGGGCGACGAGGACGCCAGGGAGGCTCGGGAGCGGCTGCTGCGCCACCGCGTGCAGGGTGGCGCCGGAGGAGACCAGGAGCGCGTCGCCGGCCTTGAGCTCCGTGGCGGTCAGGGCCTCGCTCACCGCTCCCGCGAGGACCGGGCCGATCTGCCGGCCGCTGTCGCTGGGGGTGACGTAGGCCGCCCGCAGGCCGAGGGCTCGCCCCAGGTCGTGAGCCAGCTCGCCCGACGTCAGCTGGGCCGGGTCGACGACCTCGATTCGCACGATGCCCGCGGCCCGAGCCTCGGCCAACAGGCGGCTCACCGTGGTGCGGCTGGTGTTGAGCTGCAGCGCGATGTCGGCCTGGTTGGCGTCCTCCAGGTAGTAGAGCTGGGCGGCGCGATGGAGCAGCTCTGGTGCGAAACGCGTTGCCACCTGGAGTGATTCGCTCTCGTGAATCTCCCGTGCGGTCATCAGCTCACCTCCTCCTCACCGGCCGTGCGTGCTTGGATTATGCCTGGTAACGAACGGGACAAGTTTTCTGGACAAATGTGCAGACCGGTGTTAGGTTCGCGGCACCGGCCACACAACAGCGTGTCCGGACACCGCTGGACCACAGGAGCTCCCGTGACGGACACGCAGGTCCCCCGCCGAGAGGCGCAGCCCGACCCGCGTCCCGCCGACCGGTCATCGGCGGCAGACCGCCCGTCGACGATGCGGGCGGTCGTCTGCCACGGTCCGGAGGACTACCGGCTCGAGACCGTGTCGGTCCCCGTCCCGGGCGCGGGCGAGCTCCTCATGCGGGTCGAAGCGGTGGGCATCTGTGCCAGTGACCTGAAGTGCTACCACGGTGCGGCGAAGTTCTGGGGTGACAGCGAGCGTCCGGCCTGGGCCGAGACCGAGGTCGTCCCGGGCCACGAGTTCGTCGGCACGGTCGTCGAGCTCGACGACGAGGCTCGCGCCCACTGGGGCGTCGAGGTGGGCGACCGCGTCGTGTCCGAGCAGATCGTGCCGTGCTGGACCTGCCGGTACTGCCGACGCGGCCAGTACTGGATGTGCGCGGTTCACAACATCTTCGGCTTCAAGCGGGCCACCCCCGGGGCGATGTCGGAGTACATGCGCTTTCCCACCGAGGCTCTGGTCCACCGGGTCTCCTCCGACATCCCCCCGGCGCACGCGGCATAC